>CAZAZI010000001.1:0-41699 GCA_964489575.1 uncultured Oscillospiraceae bacterium
AACGCCGGCAAGGTCACGGAAAACTTCGAAAAAATCCAGCAAGCCAGCGCCGAGCAAGCCGGGGCCATCGAGCAGGTGAAGCAGGGCCTTTCGCAGGTGAGCGCCGTGGTACAGACCAACGCCGCCACAGCGGAGGAGAACTCCGCCACCAGCGAAGAAATGTCCGCCCAGGCGGCTACGCTGCGGGCCGAGGTCGGCAAATTCAAACTGGCCGGCGGGAACGAGGCGCTTCCATTCTAACCGATTAAGCCGGGCCTTCCTTGCGAGGGCCCGGCTCAACCACATAGCGGCACATCAAAACGCACATCTACCCCTTCCCGGCAAGCGCCCAAGCGGCACGCTGCGCATAGATGCCGGCAGATTCACATTGAATGCCGAAAGCTAACGGGCGTAAGATTGGAGGTTTGCGGCATGACAAGCAGGCCATTTTATAGGAAACTCGGCTTTATGCTGGCGCTGGTGACCATCTGCGGCATCCTGGTGATCGGCGTCGTTTCCGTGCTGTATATGTCCACCAGCAGCCAGCGCCTGTCGGATCAGATCACGGCGGCGCGCGGAGAAACGGCGCTGGCCGCCATGGAATCCGTGCTTGAGCGATACGAGAGCACATCCAGGATTGCGGCGGAATATATCTCAACGGATGTGGATATCATCGCCGCCTTGGCCCGTAAGGATAAGCCCGCTCTACGCGCTTTGGCCGGCCAGGCCGCCGCGCGTATCAGCCTGGGCGTGAGCCGTTTTGTCTTTACCGATATCAACGGCGTGGTCGTGGCCCGCTACCACAGCGAGCAGAGCGGGGATTCCCTGGCCTATATGGATTGCATCGCCCAAGCCCTGGCCGGGAATATCACGACCAGCCTGGAATATGGCACCGTGGTGCAGCTGGGCGTGCGCACCGGCGCGCCGGTACGCAATGCGCGGGGGGAGATCATCGGGGCCGCGTTGGCCGTCTATTCCTTGATGGATCCCGAATTCGTAGATGGAATGAAGACCTCCACGGGCAACGAATTCAGCGTTTACATCGGGGACAAGCGAGCCAATACGACCCTCCTGGATGGGGCCAGCCGTGCGATAGGCACCAAGATGGACCCCGAGATCGCCCGCGTCGTGCTGGAGAGCAAGCAGGTCTACGTAGGCAGGATCATAGCCTTTGACAAACCTTATATGGCGGTGTACAAACCCATTATCGATTCCGCAGGGAACGTTCTCGGCTCTTTCGTGTCGGCCATATCCATGGATCAGATCAACGCGTTGCGGCATCGCTCCATGCGAAATGTGATCCTCATTGAACTGATGCTGATGGCCGCGGTAACCGCCGGGCTGCAGCTCTATACGCGCAAAGCGATCACCGTGCCCCTGGAAAAGATGGCGGCCTCAGCCGCCCAGATGACCCGCGGCAATTTGCAGGTGGAAATCCTGCATCAATCGGAAAACGAGCTGGGCATCCTGGCGGACGCCCTGCGCATCATGGTGTGCAGGATCAACAACTACATCCACGACCTGCGCCGCCGGGAGGGCGATCTGATGATCGCCCTGCATCAGGCGGAGCAGGCGGAAGAAGCTAAGTCGCAGTTCCTGGCCAACATGAGTCACGAGATCCGAACGCCCATGAACGCCATCATCGGCATGGCCTATCTGGCCCTGCAAACGGAGTTAACGCCCAAGCAGCGCGGCTACATCGATAACATCCACCGCTCCTCCACTTCCCTGCTGGGGATTATCAACGATATCCTGGATTTTTCCAAGGTCGAATCCGGCAAGATGCTGCTGGAGCATATCGAATTCGACCTGTGGCACGTGCTGCAGACCTGCTTTTTGCTCATCGATAGCCAGGCGCGGGAAAAGGGCCTTAATTTCATCTGCCGCGTTGATACGGAAACGCCCCCCCATATCGTGGGCGACCCGCTGCGCCTCTCGGAGATCCTCTCCAACCTGGCAAGCAACGCGGTAAAGTTTACCGATGCGGGGGAAGTCGTCATCCATGTGCGGCCGCTCGGCAGGATCGACGACCGCGTGCGGCTGCAATTTCGCGTGCGCGATACGGGCATCGGCATGGACCCCGAGGAGCTTGATCATGTTTTCGAGGCCTTCGTGCAAGCGGATAGCTCCACCACCCGCAAGTTCGGCGGCACGGGCCTGGGCCTGGTCATCAGCAAGAGCCTGGCGGAGCTGATGGGCGGCACGCTGGACGCGTCCAGCATCAAGGGCGGCGGCAGCATCTTTACCTTCACCGCATGGTTTGAGATCGGCCGGGGCGAGAGCGCCGCTGAGGCGGGCGTCGAGGGCGCGCCCAGGCAATACGGCCTGGCAGGCTACCGGGTGTTGCTGGCCGAGGATAACGAGATCAATTTGCAGCTCGCGGTAGAGCTGCTTGAGAGCCAGGGCATGCTGGTAGAAACCGCCCGCAATGGCGTTGAGGCCGTAGCGCGCTTTTGTGAAGCCCCGCCCCATGCCTTCCAAGCCATTTTGATGGATTTGCAGATGCCGGAAATGGATGGCTTTGAGGCGGTGGCCCGCATCCGTAAAAAGGATCAGGCCATCCCTATCCTGGCTATGACGGCCCGCACCATGGCGGATGAAAAGCAAAAATGCTTTGAAGCCGGCATGAACGACCACATCGCTAAGCCTATCGACGTGAACGCCCTCTTCGCCACCCTGGCCAAGTGGCTGCACGTGCGGGGCGAGGCGCCCAAGGCGGCGGCGCAGCCGGCGCTCCACATCGAGGGTGTAAATACCCGGCAGGGCCTTGGCCGCGCCGGGGGCAACCTGCGCCTGTATGCGGAATTGCTGCTGCGCTTTGCCGCGCTGCAAAAAGATTATCTTGACGAAATGCGGCAGGCCGTATTTAATAATGATATACCCCTTGCTTCCCAACTCGCGCACACGCTCAAGGGCCTGGCCGCCAATTTGGGGGTAGATCAGGCGCTCCCGCTTATCTTGGGCCTGGAAGCGGCCTTAACATCCGGTAAAGTCGACCGATCCCCTTCTCTTGTGCTGGGAGAGGTGGCCGTTTGTTTGTCGCAGATAGCCGCAAACATCGAAAACGCCCCTACCCTTCAATCTTTTAAGCAACAAACACCCGGCCAAGATGGCGAACTGAGCGCGCTGGAGACAGCCAAGTTGCTCAACCTTCTGCGCGAGAGCGATATGGAGGCGGCGGCTTACTTTGATGTGATCCGCGCCAAGCTGCGGGCCAGGATGGGCGCTGCGGATTATGCCGCCCTATCCCGCGCCATCGGCCGCTATGATTTTCTCGAAGCAGCGGGAATATTGGCGCACCGCCCCATAGAGGGCTAGCTTTGAACCCGGCCTTCGGCCCGAAGCCGTGCGATTTGAGGCGACTTCCAGCGGAGGCGGGAAGCATAGCGGCGTCTATTTCGGCCGGGGGCAACATAGAAGACGACCAAAGGCATGCCGCAGCGGCGGGTGCGGATTACATGCGGACGGCTAGGAGGGCCGCTATGCTTCAGCAACGGGAAAAGCCGGTGGTGCTGATCGTTGACGATACGGCGGACAACATCGCGCTGGTAAATGAATTATTAAAAAAGAATTACCGGGTCAAGGCCGCCACCAACGGCGAAAAGGGGCTGGAAGTGGCTAAGAACACGCGCCCGGATATTATCCTTATGGATGTGACCATGCCGGTGATGAACGGCTACGAAGCCTGCCGCAGGCTCAAACAGGACGAAGCGCTTAAGGATATACCCGTGCTGTTTCTCACGGCGCGCTCCGATGAAGCGGATGAGGAACAGGGCTTCCTTTTGGGCGCGGCTGATTATATCGTCAAGCCCGTTATCCCCTCTACCTTGCTGGCCCGCATCCAAACGCACCTTTCCCTCAAGCGGGCCCGGGATATCCTGGCGGATCAAAACCGCTTCCTCGACGAGGAGGTGCAGCGCCGCACGCGGGATATTTCCCTCATCCAGGAGGCCACCATCCTGGCCATGGCTACCCTGGCGGAAACCCGCGATAACGAAACGGGCGACCATTTGCAACGGGCCAAGCTCTATATCCGCGAGCTGGCCGAGGAGATGGGCAAGCTCCCAAAATACCAAGACGCCCTCACCCCGGAAAAAATCAAGCTGCTCGTCCTTTCCGCCCCGCTGCACGACATCGGTAAGGTCGGCATCCCGGATCAAATTCTATTGAAGCCTGGGAAGCTTACCCCGGAGGAATATGAGATCATGAAAAAGCACACGGCATTGGGCCGGGACGCAATTATGAGCGCGGAAAGCCTGATCGGCGGCGCGGAGACCTTTCTGAGCTGCGCCCGGGAAATCGCTTACTCCCATCACGAAAAATGGGATGGCAGCGGCTATCCCCAAGGCCTGCGCGGGGCGGCCATTCCCCTGCCCGCCCGGCTGATGGCCGTGGTGGACGCTTACGATACCCTTACCTCCCGGCGCATATACAAGGCCGCCGTTTCCCACGAAGCGGCCGTATCCATCATCGCGGGGGATTCCGGGCGGCATTTTGATCCGGATGTTGTGGTTGCCTTTCTCTCTGCCAAGGATCGGTTCTATAGCATCGCTACCCGATGTGTGTACTGCACGGTAGGCCTGCTTGCACAGATGCAGGAGAGCCTTCAGGAAATCCGGAGGGTTCCATGAAAATGTCTCGTCTATTTGTTAAAACGTTCCTAGCCGCCACTCTCCTGCTGCTCCCCGTTGCGCACGCGACGGCGGCGGGTGAACCCATCGAATTTGAGGATGCTTTTCATGAGCATGGGGCGGTAATGATGCTCGTTGAACCGGAAACCGGGCGCATCCTCTATGCAAACAGCGCCGCCGCGGAGTTTTACGGCTATTCCAAGGCACAGCTCACCTCCATGAAGATGGCCGATATCGTTATCCCGGGCTCCGAGCAAACCGACCAGCAACCCCTCGCGAGCGGATCTTCCGAAACCTACTCTTACTTATTGGAACAGCGGCTCGCAAACGGGGAGCTGCGCACCGTGGAGCTTTATGCCTACCTTGCGGATCTCGACGGCACCCCTGTGTTCTCCTGCGTCATCCATGACGTGACGGATGAGGTCATGCTGAAAAAAATGCTGCAGGGCGCGCTGGCCTTCGGCTCCATCCTGGCCATTATCACCCTGGCTCTTTTGCTGCGCCTGCTGCGCGGGCTCAAAAAGCAGACAAAAGCGCTGGCCCAGGCCAACAAGGAGCTGGAGAACTTCGCAGAGCTCTGGGCCACCTTCTATGACGCGGACGCCAGCTACGTATACCTCAAGGATGAAAACCTCAATTACGTGCTCGTCAACCGGGCTTTCAAAGAGCTGTATCAGCTGCCTTACGACCAGATCATCGGCTTCAACGACTATGTGCTGATGGAGCCTAAATATGCGGAAATGTATATGAAGACGGATCGGGAGGCGCTGGAGCAGAACAAGATGATCGTGCAGGTAGCCGCCTGGGAAAACAAGGTCTTTAAAACGACGAAATTCCCCGTGCGCCTCACGAGCGGCGACTTGGGCGTGGGCGCCTACGTATCCGATATTACGGAGGAATACCGGCAGCAGCGCGAAAGGGAGCGGGCGCTCAAGCGCAACAGGCTGCTGGTCGAAGCCCTCAGCCACAGCTTCGACAGCACGCAGGAGCAGCTCAATTATGTGCTCAACGGCCTGCTGGAGCTTTCCGGCAGCCGGTATGGCTATATCTTCTTTTATAACGAGGAAAAGCGGGAGTTCATCATCAATTCCTGGACCCCTGGCGTGATGCAGGCCTGCAAGGTGCAGGATGAGCCCGCTGTATATAAGCTGGAGGAAACGGGCATTTGGGGCGAGGTCGTGCGGCAGCGCCAAGCCATCATCGTCAATGATTTCGAGCAGCCCAACCCGCTGCGCAAAGGGCATCCCCAAGGGCATATCGCCCTGAAAAAGTTCATGTCCGTGCCGGTGATTATCGACGGCCATATCGTAGCGGCCGTTGGCCTTGCCAACAAGGAAACCGATTACGACGAAACCGACGTAAATGAGATGACGATGCTCATGAGCGGCGTATGGAACGCTGTAAAACGCCGTGAAACCAACGATACCCTGGCCTATGAGCGCAATAAATACTACCAGACCCTGCTCTCCATCGGGGATGGCGTGATGGTGGTGGACCGTAACCAGAATATCGAATTCCTCAATGATGTGGCTTGCAGGCTCACCGGCTGGTCTTTGGAAGAGGCGAGGGGCGTGCACTATAAACAGGTCTTCGTCCTTTCCCATGAGCAGGCGAAGGCCGATATCACAGACCCAATCGCCAGCGTGTTCCGCACCCGCGAGATTCAACAGCTGGGCAACCACGCCGTTTTGACCTCCCGCCAGGGCGCGCGTTACTCTTTGGAGGATAGCGCCGCCCCCATCATCGCGGAGGAGTCGGGCACGCTGGCAGGCGTTGTGCTGGTATTCCGGGATGTAACGGAAAAGAAAGAGCAGCAGCGCAAGATCGAATACATGAGCTTCCACGACGCGCTGACCGGGCTGTACAACCGGCGCTTTTTCGAGGAGGAGGTGCGCCGGCTGGATACCACCCGCAACCAGCCCATCACCATCCTCATGGGCGATGTGGATAGCCTAAAGCTTACCAACGATATATTCGGCCATGCGGCGGGCGATCTGCTGCTGAGTAAGGTGGCCGCAGCCATGCAGAAGGTATGCCGCTCGGACGACATCATCGCCCGCTGGGGCGGCGACGAATTCGTGCTGCTGCTGCCGAAAACCGGCAGCGAAGAGGCCGAAAAGCTGGCAAAGCGGATTTGCAACGAGCTGGGCTCACAGCAAATCCGGGCCGTGCAATGCAGCGTTTCCCTGGGCCATGCCACTAAAACAGCCGACAGCGAAGATATCATGCAGGTGCTGGGCGCGGCGGAAGCGAAAATGTACGCGGTTAAATCCGTCGAGCGGGCCGATAAGCTCAGCCGGGGGATTACCATGCTGATCAGCGCCTTTTTCGAAAAGAGCGAGTCGGAGCGGCAGCACGCCCTGCGTATGCGGGAGCTGTGCAGGCGCATCGGCGGCGCCCTGTGCCTGCCCGAATCCGATATACACCGGCTCATGGAAGCCGGTTACCTGCACGATATCGGCAAGGTCATTCTCGACCCGGAGCGGCTGCAGGGCATCATTGCCCTGAATGCCGCGGAAGAGAGCGATATGCGCAAGCACCCCGTGATCGGCTACCGCATCCTCAGCTACTTCGACGCCACGCTGGAGCTGGCGGAGGCGGCGCTGGCGCATCACGAAAGCTGGGATGGCTCCGGTTATCCCAAGGGGCTTTCGGGCAAGCGAATTCCCTTCTTCGCCCGCATCCTCACAGCTGTGGAAGCCTACGACCGCATGCTGCATAACCCGGACCCGGCCTTGGCCAAAACGCCGCGCGAGGCCATCCGGGAGATCCGCAGCCGCGCGGGCAGCCAGTTCGATCCACGCATCGCCGCTGTGCTGGCCGACATGCTGGAGGCCGAGCTGGGCGCCCCTGCGCCCACTTCGGACGCGGACGGTTGAGATAGGCGCTCTGTGGGCAGGCCCTCCTTTACGGGCGCTCCGGGGCCATTTGAGGAGGTTGAAAGGACACTGCCCCCTTGCGCAGCGCGTGCGTTTGAGGGCGTCCGGCGGCTATCTGGGGCTGGCGGACGGAGGAAGCCGCAGCAAGGAGCCTATCCCCGCTTAAAGCGCTGCGGAAGCCGTCCGAGAAGGCCCGCATCCATGTGAACGGAGCCGTTTACGCCTCGCGACCACACCGGCCGTTATACCGGACAGCCACACGTCGCGCGTATGTCCAATTCGGGCGGTTTATGCTAAGCCGATGTAAATAAAAGGCCATGTTTTTGGCCTTTTATTTATTTCTGGATTATTTTTTAATATTAATTATAATTATTTTTATTTTTTAATAAATCAATTTAATATTATTCCGATTCTTTGCGCATTAATTTTTATCTGCTTTTATGCATAATAAAAAATAATCGGGATTCATTTCGCTAAATTATTCGGAAGTTTTCCGCTGCGCAATCATGGAGCATTAAATCTATAATCTGCGCAAACCCCCAAACTCTCCTCATTTTTCGCCATTAGTAGACTGCGCCCGGCGAATTTCCGATTTATTCATATTTAATTTATTTTATTTTTTAAATTCAATTTGCCGGCGTTTAATATTAATTATACTTGTATTTTTATAAATCCGGAGCTTTTTATTTATTTTATTTTTTGGATTTTTAAAATAATTTTAGCAGAAGTTTTTTTGAAATTATTCTCGGGTTTTCCGCGGGACTTTCCGTTGGAAACACCGCGCCGGCAAAGGCGCAGTTTTGTATGCAAGAGTGTATGCGCAAGGGGTGGTTCTTTCCAGGCTAAGCGTTTTTGTGGGCGCACGCGAGCGGCCATGCCTCCGCCCCTGCTATCGCGGGAAGGGGGAGGTGCATTGCCTTATCCTCTCACGCCCTTGCCCAGGGACTCTTTTCATATATATAATAGCCGTTCCGGGCCGTTTTTTCAACCGCGAAAGACGGTGAAATACACGCCGCGGCCGGGCGTTATCCTCGTAGAAGGATAAACATATTGAAGCGCCATTGGCTATAATAAAGATAGCATTTGCAAGAGCTTTCTGCTTTCTTCATTCGTTGTTTATGCACCGCCTGTCACCCGCTGTTTTGTGCATTATGCCAAGGAGGGGCCATGGAATTCAAAGAATTGGAATCCTTCGTCACCATTGCCAAGGTCAAAAGCTTTTCCAAAGCGGCTTCCCAGCTCTTCCTTACCCAGCCTGCCCTGAGCAACCACATTGCTAAGCTGGAGGCGGAGCTTGGCATCACGCTCTTTGAACGCAACAACAAGCGCACCGAGCTGACCCCTGCGGGAAAGCAATTCTACCTATCCGCCATCGAGATCCTCAGCCAGCGGGAGCATGCCCTGCTCAATTTGGAGAAATACCAAGGCAGGATCGAGGGCCTTTTGCAGGTAGCCACCAGCAGCGTGCCCGGCCAATACGTGCTGCCGGATATCCTCATGGGCTTCCATAAAATATACCCGGATGTGGCCTTTAACCTCCATCATCTAAGCTCCCGGGATGTTACGGATTCTCTGGTCAGCGGCGACCTCGACTTCGGCTTTGTGGGGGCCAGCCCGGATAACCGAAACCTCATTTACGAAAAGGTGCAGGATGACGAGCTGGTGGTGATCGCGCCCAACAAGCCGCCTTATAGCGAGATGGAGAGCATCACATTCTCCCAGCTTCTCGACGCGCCGCTTCTTTTGCGCAAGCCCGGCTCGGGCACGCGCCAGGCCTTCGATATCGCCTATAAGCAGCACGCCTACCTCGGCAAGAGCGCCAACATCCTGGCCCACATGGATAACAACGAAATGGTGCTTCTGTGCGTGAAGGCCGGGCTGGGGCTCTCCGTCGTTTCCTCTATTTCCATTGAAGATAAGGTGAAGGCCGGCTTTTTGCGCGTGCTGCCCCTATGCAATTATACGTTCGAGCACGCATTCTATTTCGTTTATCCGCAAAAGCGCACGCTTTCCCCCATGGCGGCCCGCTTTCGCGATTTCGTGCTCTCGCAAACCGGCAGCCTATACCAGCCGGCCCGATAAATCTTGTTTATCCACCTTTTCAATCCATAGCCATTTTTCATAACGGGCGCAAAACGTCCCGTTTTTTTGCGTTTTTCGCCACCGCCTCAATTGACAGGGCCGGAAGGCGCGGGCTATAATTGAAAGGCAATCGAAGCATGCCTCTCTATTGCAATTGCAATTATATCGTATCTCAAGGTTATAAGCCTTCTAAAAAACAAAAGCAAAGGAGACATTCTCGTGAAGAAACTCGTGATCGCACTGGGCGGAAACGCCTTACAGGCGGAAGGTAAGCCGGCAACGGCAGAGGTGCAGCTGGAGGTGGTGGAAGAGACCGCGGCCTATATCGCGGACATCATCGACAAAGGATATCAGGTGGTAGTGGCCCACGGCAACGGCCCCCAGGTGGGCCGCATCGTGCTGCAAAATGAATATGCCGCGCCCGTATCTCCAGCTATGCCCTTTGACGTATGCGGCGCCATGAGCCAGGGATATATCGGCTATCACATCCAGCAGGGGCTGACCAAGGTGCTGCGCCAGCGCGGCAGTAAAAAGGAAGTGGTCACGCTGGTGACCCAGGTGTTGGTGGATCAAAACGACCCTAAGTTCAAAGCGCCCAGCAAGCCCATCGGCCCCTTCTATACCGAAGAGGAAGCCAATGTCATCGCGGCGGAAAAGGGCTATACCATGAAGGAGGACGCGGGCCGCGGCTGGCGCCGGGTTGTGGCCTCCCCTGTGCCCGTGGCCATCGAGGAGCTCGACGCTGTCAAATGCCTGGTGGATAACGGCTTCATCGCCGTTACCGTAGGCGGCGGCGGCATCCCGGTGATCCGTAACGAAAAGGGCGAGCTTGTCGGCACGGCCGCCGTGATCGATAAAGACCTCGCCAGCGAACGGCTGGCCGAAGATTTGGGCGCGGACGCACTGGTGATCCTCACGGCCGTAGAAAAGGTATCCATCAACTATAAAAAGCCCGATCAAAAAGACCTCGATACCCTCAGCGTGGCCGAGGCCAAGGAATATATCGCGGCGGGCCACTTTGCGCCGGGCTCCATGCTGCCCAAGATCGAGGCGGCCGTGAAGTTCGTCGAGAGCAAGCCGGGCCGCAGGGCCATCATCACCTCGCTGGATAAGGCCGCCGCCGCGCTGGATGGCCAGGCGGGCACGACGCTCTGCTAACAGCACTATAGGGCGGCTGCCGCACATGCCGCCGCGAACCGTCCATACATACAACCCGTCCCGGCGCAAATGCGCCGGGACGTTGTTTATGCCTATAATCCTAAAACTGTTTTCCCCCGCTTTTTCAAAATGGGGGTTAAGGGCAATCCCCTACGCCAGTTCTAACTCCAGCACAGCCTTAAACAGATCGCCATCCACGTAGAGGGTGAGGCTGCCGCCGTTGAGCTGGGCCAGGCTTTGGGCAATGGAGAGACCCAGGCCGCTGCCCTCGGCCGCGCGGCTGCTATCCCCCCGCACGAAGCGCTCCATCAGCTCATCCGCCGAGATGTTGAGCACCTCGCGCGAGATGTTCTTAATCTCGATATGCGCCTTGCCGGCCTGCTCACAGGCGGTGAGGTAAACCCGGGTGCCGCTCTGGGCGTATTTGCATGCGTTTCCCAACAGGTTATCGAATACCCGCCACAGCAGGCGGCCATCTGCCAGGGCGTAAAGCCCCTTTTGCGCATCGCAGACCATGGTAAGGCCCGCGCCTTGCATGCGCTCGGCGTATTCGGCGCTGCATTGGCTCAAAAGCTCCGCCACATCCGTGCGGCTGCGCTCCACGGCTACATTGCCCGTAGAAGCCTTGGATGCCTCGATTAAATCTTCCGTGAGCTTTTTGAGCCGCTGAGCCTGGCGGCTGAGCACTTCGATATATTCCGTTGCCTTTTCGTTATTGAGCGGCTCCTTGCCCAGCAGATCCACATAGTTGATGATGCTGGTGAGCGGGGTCTTAAGGTCGTGTGAAACGTTGGTGATCAACTCGGTTTTGAAACGCTCGCTCTTGAGCCGCTCCTCCACGGCTGTGGTCATACCGGCGCCGATGCTGTTGATGGCCTCGGCATGGCGCAGGAAAATTGGCAGCATGCGCTTGCTTATATCCACCTTGGCCTCCAGCTCGCCCGCGGCCAGCCGCTCGGCCGCCTTGCGGATGGCGCCGAATTGCAGCGCCCCATAGCAGCAGAGCGCAAAGGTGGCGGAACAGAGGCAGAACCACAGCAGCAGGAAAAACCCTGTATTCGGCATGAGCATCGCAGAAATGGAGATAAAGAGCAGCAGCATGCCCGACCCCAGCGCCGTGGCCCAGATGGTGGGCAGGGCGGCGGCCAGGCCGTATATCCCCATCCACAAGCCCTTAAAGAGGCGTTTGCAGAGGCCCCAGGCCCATTTCCATACCCGCCAGACAAGGCGCAGGGCCCAATAGCAGGCGGTATTGCGCCACCAGCCGCCCAATTTGAGGCGCACGGCCAGCGTGGTGAGCAGGCCAAGGGCCAACAGGGCGAGGATAGCCGTAGCGGGAAGGGCCACGAACATGAAGTCGAACAGCTTAAAGCTGAGGCTATAACCGATTTGCGATACAAAGGCGATCAGCAGGGCCACGCAAATGGCCAGGGCGGCTAGGTAAACATCCAGCGGGATCTTCTCCTGCCAACCGGGATGGACGCCCTCTTCATCCGGCCTGCGGCCCGATGCGTGCAGCAAAAAGGCCAGGCAGCCCAGCAGGCACAACCCCAGCGCCAAGATGGCCATCAGTACCACATCCTGCTCCTGGCTGAACAGGTAGGGAATATCCACCAGCTCGGGATGATCTATGGCATAATCCGTATGCGCAAAGGCCAGGCCCAGCAGGCAATAAGCCAGCCCCATGCACAGCGCCACGCACAGCAGCACCGCCAAGGTCTTATACATGAATCCATAATAGGCTTTTTTCATCGCCCTTCTCCCCTTTCGATTTTATAGCCCTGGCCCCAAACGACCTTTAAATAGCGCGGTTCCGCCGGGTTAATCTCCAACTTTTCGCGCAGATGGCGGATATGCACAGCTACGGTGCCCTCGGCCCCAAAGGCGCTGTCCTTCCAGACCAGCTCGTAGATGCGGGCGGAGCTGAACACCTTGCCGGGGTTTTGCATCAGCAGGCGCAAAATGCTGTATTCAATAGGCGTAAGGGCCACGGCCTCCCCATCGAGCGATACCTCCTTGGCCTCGTCATCCAGCGATATGCCGCCGATTCGCAGGGCAGCAGGCGTTTTTTCCATGCCGCCCAGCAGGGCGTAGCGCCGCAGCTGGCTCTTGACCCGGGCCATCACCTCCACCGGGTTGAAGGGCTTGGTGATATAATCATCCGCGCCCAGGTTCAGCCCCAGCACCTTGTCCGTATCCTCGCTCTTGGCGGTGATGAGGATAATGGGGATATTGCTGTCCTCCCGCAGCCGAATGGTGGCGGATATTCCATCCAGCCCCGGCATCATGATATCCATCAGCACCAGGTGCACGGTTTCCTTCTCCGCCACATCCAGCGCCTGTTGGCCGTTGTAGGCCGTGAGCACCCCATAGCCCTCGGCGCTAAGGTAGATCTTGAGGGCGGCTACGATATCCTTATCATCATCGCAGATCAAAACATTGTACATGCTGTTTTCTCCCCATTTATTTGCCTGCATCCATCCTATCATGTTCCCTTTTAAAATCGTAGTAGCAAAAGCCTTAAGAAGTCTTTAAGGCCCCGCCTTCCAGAAAAATGGTGAAAGCCATGTTGTTGCGTTACAGAGCTCGCTTATGCCGCGGCATGGCCGGCAAACCTTATGGGGAACAAAAGCCTGCGGTTTTCAGCCTCCGAAGCTTCTTGAAGCTTCGGCGCCTCATCAAGAGGCTATCCATTTGACCCTGCGGGGCGCAAACGCGGCCTCCGTTTTGGCGCGCATAATGAAAAGAAAGCAAATTTTGCGGCCATGATATTGAATCCCGCCCCGTTTCCCTTTATAATCTTTTCATGGTTTTATTATAAACTCTCTTGGGTAAAATTCTCTTGGATTCCATCATGCATAGGAGGGTTCAGTTATGACAGAACGTCATGTTCCTAAGGTTACGGGCGACCTCCGCTCCCACATCCTTACCATGCCACAGGAGATCTTTCAGGCAAGCGGTATAGTCGTGTTGGGCCAGCGCATCAAATCCGTGATATTTTCCACAGATATCGCCATCATCCGCAATTGCAATGCGGACGCGGTGCTGGCGGTCTATCCCTTCACGCCCCAGCAGGCTATCTCCCACCCCATCATCTCCGCCAGCTACATGCCGGTATTTTGCGGCGTGGGCGGCGGCACCACCACGGGTAAGCGCACCGTAACATTGGCCGAGGATGCGGAGGCCCAGGGCGCGATCGGCGTGGTGGTCAACGCTCCTTTGCCCAACGATACCGTGCGCATGATCGCCGATGTGGTGGATATCCCCATCGTAGCCACCGTGCTCAATGAGCAAACGGATATCGACGCGCGCTTGCAAGCAGGCGTTTCCATCCTTAACATTTCGGCAGCAGACCGCACGCCCGAGGTGGTGAAGCACATCCGCAGCCGTTTCCCCACCGTGCCCATCATCGCCACCGGCGGCCCCACCAGCGAAAGCATCCTGCGCACCGTTGAGGCCGGGGCCAACACCATCAGCTATACGCCCCCCAGCACCAAGATCCTCTTTTCCACCATGATGGATAAATACCGCAAGGCGGGCTATTGAGCCTGCGCAATACGCATTCATAACCCGGGGCCCTGGGCGGCCCCATTTTATATTGGGCGGCGAGCGGGCGAAACATATGGATTTTTGCCCCAACTTGTCGTATAATTTAGAAAAATCGCGAAGGGGGATTCCGATCTATGAAATTTTACGTTTGCGCCCATTGCGGCAACATCATCGCCTATGCGGAAGATAAGGGCGTGCCCGTATCCTGCTGTGGGGAAACCATGCAGGAGCTGGTGCCCAACACCAAAGAAGCCTCCGTTGAAAAGCACCTGCCCGTGATCGAGCAGGCGGGCAATCTGGTCACGGTGAAGATCGGCAGCGCGCCCCATCCGATGCTGCCCGAGCACTATATCGGCTGGGTGGCCCTGGAGACCAAGCAGGGCAACCAGCGTAAGCCTCTGCCCCTTGATGGCGCGCCCGAGATCCGGTTTGCCCTCACAGAGGGCGATGAAGTCGTCGCGGCCTATGCCTGGTGCAACCTACACGGGCTTTGGAAGGCTTAATAAGGGGCTGCCTATGATACGGGAGGAGACGCCGCAAAAGCCGGAACGCCGCTATCCATCGACCTGGGAGGAGCAGAAGGACAGCGGCCTGCCGGATCAATGGGAAAGCCTTCACACGGGCGGCAACATCATCATTGAGGAAGGCGCGCCGTCCAAGGCGGAAAGCCTTTCCGAAGCAACGCGCGAGGAACAGGAGCCGAATCAAGCGAACCAAACGGAATTGGATCGCCGCTTCGCCGCGCTTTCGAACGCGCAATGGAAGGCCCTGCAGATCGCCTTCGGCCTCATCCTGGGCGCCGGCGGCAGTTTTTGCCTCTTCTTTCTGGGCGGCACCATAACCTTCAGCTCCATGGGCCTGCTGATGGCCGTGGGCGTGATGCTGGTAATCCCCAGCCTGATCCAGCGCAACCTGAGCCGCAGCATCCACCTGGCCCGTCTCGTCTCCATCCTCTCCTTTGCCCTGTTGCTTCTGGCCTTCACCCTCCTAAACCGGCCGGGATAATTGGCGCTTGTCAACAAAAACAGGCGGTCGCTTGGCGGCCGCCTGTTTTTTGCCTTTTATGCGCTATGATAAAGCCGCAGCATCGCGGCTTTACCCTTGCGCGGGGAACCATCCGGCGCGCGCCAGCGCTTCGGGGTTGGCCACGTTATCGATCCTTTCGCCGTTTAGCAGCCGCAGCGTCGTCTCCGCCACCATCTTATGCGTCCGGTTCGCCGCCTGTCTGGTAACGCCGCCCACATGGGGCGTCACCACCACGTTGGGCAGCTTCAAAAGGGGATTCTCCATATCAAACGGTTCCTGCGCCATCACATCGAGCGCAGCGCCGCCCAAATGGCCGGTGCGCAGCGCCTCGTACAAAGCTTCCTCATCCACGACGCTGCCGCGCGCGCAATTGATCACATAGGCCCCTTCCTTCATGGCGGCAAACTGCGCTTTTCCAAACATGCCCCTTGTTGCGGGTAGCGATGGCATGTGCAGCGAGACGAAATCCGCCCGGGCCATCATATCTTCCAGGTTCTCGCAATATGCATAGCCGAAGCGCTCCACCTCTTCACGCGCCACAAAGGGATCATATACGCAGATCTCGCAGTCGTTTCGCGCAAACAGGCGCGCCGTTTCTCGGCCGATGTTGCCAAAGCCGGCAATGCCAACCGTGCAGCCGCGCATCTCAAAATTGTTGAACCGGTTGCGTATGCCGTAGTTGCCGCCCTTCACCTCACGGCAATCCTCCACAATGTTTTTGGCGAGCGCATAGGCCATGCCTACCGCATGCTCCGCAACGGAGCGCAGGTTCATATTGGGGCAATACACGAGGGCGATCCCCGCGCTATTGAGAAAATCCATGTCGTAGCTCTGATAACCCACGCCGGGGATGCCGATAACCTTCAACTTGGGGCATGTTTTGAGCAGTTCCGTGGATGGGTGAACGTTGCGCGTGATGAATGCATCCGCCGCGCGAAGCCGGTTCATAAACGGAAGGATCTCCCCGGAATTGCTTACGAACAAATCGGTCTGCTCCTCAAGCATCCGCATGCCCTCGCCATACAAGGGATATGAAAGCATCACATTATACATTTATCTTTCTCCAATCAGCCTATTGTTTCGTATTGGTACGCATCCATCGTTGCTTTCCGGCAACTCTCCTGCTATAATTATAATATAAATTTCCTTTATTGCAATATATGTTTCATATTAGTACATCTGGGGGCTCTATGAAATTATTGACGTATCATTACCATGGCGCTAACGCCGTTGGGGTTATGTCCGCCGATCTCAGGCTGATCTACCCGCTCAGCGGGCTTGGTTTTTCCTACGATAGTATGCAAGCGCTCATTGAATGCGGCACGAAAGAGGAGCTGGCGCAGATCGCTTCTGCCGCAAAAAAGGGCTGCGCCGCCCCGATCCCCTACGGCGCCGTGGATAAGCGTTCCCCCATTCCCATGCTGCGGCGCGATATGATCTGTATCGGCTACAATTTCAGGAGCCATGCTGAGGAAATTGCCCGCCTGCGCGGCGAAGCCGTGGAAACCGCTTCCATCAGCTACCCTATTTATTTTGTAAAGCGCACGCTTTTTGCCACGCCGGATGGCGGCGAGATACCATACTTCCCGGGCTATGCCACGGATCTTGATTGCGGCGTGGAGGTGGCTGTCGTCATCGGAAAAGACGCGTTGAATGTTGCCAAAGAGCAGGTAAATAATTATATCTTTGGCTATACGATCACCAATGATATCTGCGATACGCGCATCAACAAGGCCTATACGCAGCCCTTTCTAGGTAAAAGCCTCGATGGCTACATGCCGGTCGGCCCCTGGATCGTTACGCCCGATGAATTTGAAGAAAGCCCGGTTTTCGATTTGAAGCTCAGCGTGAACGGCAGCGTTCGCCAGCAGGGCAGCACGCGGGATTTGGTGTTCGGCATTCCCTACATCATTAGCGAATTGACGCGCAACATGACGCTCAAGGCCGGAACGATGATCTCCACCGGTTCGCCTGCCAATCTCGATGCTGGCGACCCCGATAAGCTGCGGCTTCGGCCCGGCAATACGATCGTATGCGAAATCGGCGGCATCGGTGCTTTGCGCAATACCATTGCGGAAAAGCCCTGGGGAGGGATTGAACGATGAAGTTTCTGACCTATATGCAGGGCGGCGCGCAGGTTCCCGCCGTGCTTTCCCCGGATGGGCGGCAAGCCGTTGCGCTCAATGCCCTCGGCTTTATGCACGAAACGCTGGAGCAGTTCATCCGCGCGGTTTCTCCGGAAGATCTGCATGCGCTCTATGCGGCGCTGCCGTTAAAGCGCGGGCTGCCTTTGGAAAGCCTCGCGCTGGCGGCCGCCATTCCCGAGCCGCTGCAGGAAATTATCATCATGGAAAATAACTTTACCCGGGATGACGCGGAGCAGGCCGCTTTTATGGCGCGCCGCGCCGCCGGAGAGCCCTTGCTACCTACCTACTTCTATAAAAAGGCAAGCCTTTGCAACGCTGACGGCGGCGTGATCCCCCTTTATCCCGGCCATGTGAACGAGCTGGATTACCAGGCGGAGCTTTGCGCCGTCACCTGGCGCGATGCCTATCAGGTCCCGCGGGATGAGGCCGCAAACTACATCTTCGGCTACACGCTGATCAATAACGTGATCGCCCGCAGCCTGGTTCTGCGCCATAGGCGGCCCTATATTGCTACCAGCTTAGATGGATATCTGCCTATGTCCCCCCTCATCGTCACGGCGGATGAATTCGCACCGGGTCACCGCTTTACGGTCCGTTCCTTTGTCAATGGTGCGCTCCGTCAAAACGGCACGACTGCACACCTGCGCTTTGACGCGGCATATGCCATTGCGGATCTTTCGCAGGCCAGCGTGCTGCGGGGCGCTTCCATTCTATCGCTGGGCACGCCTTATGGCTGCGCCAGGGACATAAGCGGCGACGGGCCGCCCACATACCTCAAGGCTGGAGACCGGGTCACCTGCCAGGTGGAAGGCGTGGGTTCCGTCACCAACATCGTAACGTAAACGAACCGCAGGTTCGGGAAGGGAATTGTATATGGATCTGCATTTAGCGGGAAAAACCGTTGTGATCATCGGCGGAGCCACGGGGATCGGCAAAGCGGCGGCGCTGGCCTATTTGGAGGAGGGCTGCCGGGTGGCCATCTGCGGGCGGCGGCAGGAAAAGCTGGAGGAAGCCGCGGCTTTTTTTAAAGAACAGGGCTATGATATCGTTGCCGGGCAGGCGGATGCGCAGGATTATGATTCCCTGCTGGCATTTGGCCGGGTTGTGGAGGCGCGTTTCGGCCCTATCCATATCTGGATCAACAATGCCGGCGGCAACAAGATCAAGGGCCTGTTGGACTATACGACGGAAGAATTCCGCGGCATGGTCGACCTCAATCTTACCACCGTGTTCCATGGCTGCAAGGCAGCCTGGCAGTTTATGTCCAAGGCGGGCGGCGGTGTGATCCTTAACGCGGCCTCCTTTGCCGCAATCGCCCCCAGCGCCGGCCGCGCACCCTATAGCGCGGCCAAAGCGGGCGTCGTCAGCCTTACCCGCACCTTTGCCGCGGAATTCGCCAAGGATAACATCCGCGTGCTGGCCTATATCCCGGGGATGATCCGCACGGAAATGTCCAGGGCTTCCATCGAACATTACCCGGAGCTGCTTTTAAAGGATATCCCCCTGCGCCGCTTTGGCGAGCCGGAGGATCTGGCTAAGGTGCTCGTGTTTCTATCCTCCGATGCGGCCGGCTATGTCAACGGCTCTGCGGTGGAGATCAGCGGCGGCAAGCGCTGCGTGCAAAACCCGCAATATTCCTACGAATAAGGCGCAACGCCCTCGATAACACACAATAACGGAAGGCCCGCGGCAGCTGCCGCGGGCCTTCCTTCTCAGAGAGGAACACAACATCGCCATAGCCGTATACAGCAAACGGCGCAGGCAGATGGCAGCAGCTATTGATACCTATCCAGGTTGGCGATCAGGCTCTTGGCCCGTTCAATGAGCTCATCCGCATAGCGCACATGGTAATCGTCCAATACCACCTGCTCGCGGCTCAGCTCCGTTTTAAAGGCGCCGAAGCTGCGCAGATAGTGCTTATGGAACCACCTGTTTAGCTCCTGGGATTGGCGGGTAAAGGTGATAATCGGCAGCATATCGTAAAAGAGCCGCTTCGCCGCCTCCCTGTTGCCTGCGGTATGGAGGTCAAACACCTTGACCCACAGCTCAAACATGCCGGAAGGCATGACCAGATGCAGGCCCCTATCCAGCAGCTCCAGCAGCTGGTCGTTGCCCCAGCCGCTGGCGATCACCATGCGGCCTTCGGTTTCTTTGAGCAGCTGGGAGCACTTAGGCGCGGTGAATTTGACTTCGATCTTGCAGCCGATTACGCTCTCGAATTCGTTGAAGGCGCGTACGATCAGGTCGTTACGCAGGCCGTCGCCGTTAAAATCCGCATCCTGGATGAAAATAAAGGGCGGCTTTTCCTTATCGACGGCTTCAACCGCGCGCAGCATATCGTCGTCGCTATCTGTCGGCACCTGCATATTAAAGCCGTCAATGCCATAATCCTGGAACTCATGCATCAAGCGGATGCGCTCTTCGACCGTGGGCGCGGTGATGCTTGTGATGAGCTTAGCCCGGCCCGCCGCTGCCTTGGCCGTTTCGGATACCAGCAACTTCTTCTCCGCCGTGGTCAAAAGGGGCTGCTCGCTGGCCAGGCAGGGCACGAGGAAGCCCGCCACGCCTGCTTTGCAAGCCATATCGACCTCATTGGCCAGGGATTCCACATCCAGCCGCTTGTCTTCGCCGATAAAGGGCGTGATAACGGTAGTGATGATGCCTTTGATGGGATACAGTTCCTTTTTCACCGCGATTACCTCCTTATTTAGCGCATGCCTTTGGCCTTATCGGCCGCCAGCGTTTCCTTAATCTTCTCCACCGCTTCGTCGCTCAAATCGTTAAAAGGCGCGCGGCAGGGGCCCACGGGGTTGCCCGTGAGGTTGGTGGCCTTTTTGGTTACGGTGTTGGGGTTGCCGAATTTGAAGCAGGCCCGGATATCCGCGATGCTTGCCTGTGCGGCCTCCGCGCCGGCCATATCCCCGGCAAGGAATTTTTGATAGATCGATACCATGGTTTCCGGATAGATGTTGGCCACGGCTGTGATGCCGCCCGCGCCGCCCGCTTGCAGGGTGGGCAGAATCAAGGAATCGCTGCCCGAAAGCACGCTAAAATCCATATCCTTTGTGGCGTCGATATAGGCTTTGAGGTTATCCCAGTTGCCGGAGCTATCCTTGACCCCCACAATGTTGGGGACGTTTGCCAGCTCCGCCACGGTGGTAGGTTCGATGTTGTTGCCTGTGCGCGCAGGCATATTATACACGACGATGGGCATATCCACAGCCTGGGCGACGGCCTTATAGTGCCCGATGATCTCCTTTTGGGAGATCGCTGCGAAATAGGGGCTGATAATGGACAAAACATCTGCGCCGATGGCCTTTGCCTGGAGGGAAAGGGCGATGGTGGCCTTGGTGCCGGGGCAGCCGGTGCCCGCATATACGGGAACGCGGCCCCTGGCCTCGTCCACGACGATGCGCATGACCTCCAGCTTTTCCGCTTCGCTTTGAATATAGGCCTCACCATTGGTTCCCAGGCAGAATACCGCGTTTGCGCCGGCGGCGATCTGCCGGTTTACCTGGCGCCGGATTTCGGCTTCATGCAGGCTTTCGTCCTCGTTCATGGCCGTGACCATGGCGGCGATGATTCCTTTGATTAATGCGTTCATATCGTCCTCCTAAAATATACGCGGCTGCCGCCGGGATGCCTTCATCCCTCTTCGGGGCCGCATTTTATGTTCCTAGCCTCGGCCAGCCTGCCAAGATACGCCTGGGTAATCCGCGGATCGCTGCGCATCGCCTGACTTTCCCCTTCGATGGTGATCCTGCCCTGCTCGATCACATAGGCATAGTGGGAATTTTTAAGGGCGATTTTGGCGTTTTGCTCCACAAGCAGGATGGTCATTCCGCTTTGGTTTATCTCCACGATCTTTTCAAACAGCTCGTTCACCACCACGGGCGCAAGGCCCATGGAGGGCTCGTCCAGCAGCAATATTTTGGGGCGCCCCATCATGGAGCGGCCGATGGCCAGCATCTGCTGCTCGCCGCCGGAAAGGCTCCAGGCGAGCTGCTTTTCCCGCTCTTTAAGCCGGGGGAACAGCTCGTAGATCCTTTTTATATCTTCCTGGAACGTAGGCGCGCCAAAGGGGCCGCGCCAGCTCACGGTTCCCAGCTCCAGGTTCTCGCGCACGGTCAGGCCCGGAAAAACATGCCGGCCGGAGGGCACATGCATGATGCCAAACTTGGCCACCTTCTGCGGGTTCATGCCGGTTAGCTCGGTTTCGTTCCACTTGATGCTGCCCTCCGTGCGGATCATACGGGAGATGGAGTTGAGCAGCGTGGTTTTGCCTGCGCCGTTGCTGCCGATGATGCAGACGATCTTCCCCTCCTCCACCTGCATATCGATACCCTTGAGCGCCTCAAGCTGGCCGTAATAGGCGTGCAGGTCGGCAATTTTAAGCATCGTCCTCACCTCCAAGGTAAGCTTCTATCACTTGCCGGTTGTTCGCTACCTCGGCGGGATAGCCTTCCGCGATCACCTTGCCGAAATTGATCACCGTGATGCGGTGGCAGATGGACATAACCATATCCATGGAGTGCTCGATGAGCACCACGCCGATGCCGCGCTCCAGCGCCTTGAATAAAAGCTGTGAAACCCGATCCTGCTCGGCGTTGTTAAGGCCGGCCGCAGGCTCGTCCACCAGCATCACCGTGGGGTGCGCGAGCATGGTGCGGGCAATCTCCAGCAGCTTCTGCCGGCCATAAGGAAGCGCGGTGATGCGCTCGTCCCAGTCGAGCTGAAAGCCGGCGATCTCCAAAAGCTCGTCCAGCTCCTCGCGGAAGGGCGCGCCCTTTTTCCCGAAAAAGGAAGCCATATAGCCCATCCGGTTCCGTAGGTCGGTGCCGACCTTGAGGTTATCCTCAATGCTGGCGCGGTTGTTGAAGCGCGGGGATTGGAAGGTACGGCCGATGCCCATCTGCGCGCGCGTGTGCGCGGGCAGATGCGTGATATCCTGCCCCTTGAAATAGACGCTGCCGCCATCCACTTCAAGGATGCCGCTGATCAGGTTGAGCAGCGTCGTTTTGCCAGCGCCGTTCGGGCCGATCAGGCCGCGGATCTTTCCGGCCTCCACGGTCATATCGATGTTGTCCGCAGTGACCACGCCGCCGAAAGCTTTGTTGACGCCCTTTACTTCCAATAATATTTCGCCCATCAGTCCGTCCCTCCTTCCTGCGCGACCGCGCCGCCTGCTGCGGCCTGCGCCGCTTTGCGCTTTTTGATGCGGCCATGAATCTTGTATTTGATGTTGTCATAGATTCCCATCAGGCCCATCGGCATAACGACCATCAGGAGAATAACGCCCACGCCGTAAACCAGCTTGTAGTAAGACTGCAAGAACCGGAGCTGCTCGGGCAGGAATGTCAAGAGCATCGTGCCGAGGAAGGCGCCAAAGGTGGTTTCCACGCCTCCGAGCATCACCATGATGAGGTAAATGGCGGATTGGTCGTATTTGAAAGGATCCGGGCTGACATAGCGCTCCAGCAGCGCGTACATGCTGCCCGCGAGGCTTGCCAGAATACCGGCGATCAAAAAGCTCAGCACCTTGGTGCGGTAAGTATTGATACCCATGCATTTGGCGTTGATCTCATTGTCGCGCACGGATGCGAGCGCACGGCCGAAATAGGTCTTGCGGATGCGATCCACAATAAGGAAGCAGATGATCGCGACGATAAAGTAGACCTTGAAGTAATCGTAGTAGTTTTCGCACCGGAAGAAATGCAGATCCAGCTGCGGTATGTTGCGGATGCCGTCCGCGCCGCCGGTCACCTGCGCCCAGTTGGTATAGATGGTATGCATTAGCTGCGCAAGTCCAATGCTGGCAAAGGAAAAGTAAGAGCCCTTGAGCCTGAACAGCGCTAGGCCCAGCACATAGGAGAAGACGCCGCCGATGAGCATGGCCAGCAAAACCGTCAGCAGCGGGTCCACGTCGAATTTTGTGGTAAGATAGGCCGAAACATAAGCGCCCACGCCCATGATGGCAGCCGTGGAGAAGGTGACCTGGCCGCCCATGCCGAGCATGACCGAAAGGCCCAGCACCGCGATGAAATAAACCATGCCCTCGTTGATGACCTTCATCATATATTTAGAGGTTACGTTTTCGCGGGGGACAATCAAGAAGATGGCCGCGCAGACAGCCACAATGGCCGCGACCTTGACCCATTGCATGATATTCCGTTTGTTGTTCATCGTTTGTTGCTTCATGGCCGGGCCTACGCTTTCTCGTCGATCTTCTCGCCGAATATGCCCGTGGGGCGGATGACGAGAACGATGAGTAGAACAAGGAACACGATGGCGTCCTTATAGCTATCGGTGATAAGCACGCTGAAGGATTCGATGAGGCCGATCAAAAGCCCGCCAACGATCGCCCCTTTTACGCTGCCGAAGCCGCCAAGCACGATGCCGGCAAACGCTTTTTGCGCCATGCTGCCCAGGGACTGGGATACCATGAACAGCGGCGCGGCCAGCCAGCCGCCCACGCCGGACAGGCACATGCTGATCATATAGGTGCAGGCGATGGCGATGATGGTGGGGATGCCGATCAGCTCCGCCTCATAGCGATCCTGCGCGACAGCCTGCATGATTTTGCCAAGGAAGGTCTTTTCAAACAGGAAGTAGACGCCCAGCATCAGCAAACCGCCAACGCCAATGATCAAAAAATACTGGTTGTTTAAATAGGCCGTCCCCAGATAGGTGACGCCCGGAACAACCGGATCCATGCTTAGCGAAACGGAACCCCAGATCAGACGCACGACCTCCTTGAGCGCGATGGACGCGCCCAGGGTACTGATCGTCACGGTCACCTTCCAGGAGGAGTTTCGGAAGGGCCAATATACGGAAAACATGTATGCGGCGCCGCAGATCGCAAAGCAGATCAGCCCGCAGAGCACCACACCCCATAGCGGAAGCCCCATCTGATAGGTCAGCATCCAGGTGAGGTAGGCGCCCAGCATAAAGAGCTGCCCGTGGGCGAAATTCAGCACACCCACAGCCTTGACGATCAAAATCAAGCCCATTGCCATCAGCGCATACAACATACCCATGGAAATGCCGGTGATTGTAAACTGTATAAGCATGTCGCTCGTTTCCTCTCAGATACAGATAACGGATATACATTTTCCCGTAACAGCGCCGGATCGCGGCGCTGTTACGGAATGTTCGGGTCGGGTCGTAGATCGGTTCGTTATGCGGCTACCCGCTCCAGCACCACGGCAGCGCCATTTTGGATCTGCACCACATACTCGGCCGTGGAGAGCATGGGGGTGCCCTGGTAGGTATAAACGGAGGCGATACCCTCGAAATCCTTGATATTGTGCAGTGCGGTATTTACGGCCGCGGGATCGTCGCTGCCGGCTTCCTCGATGGCCCAGCAGATCATCGAAAGGGCGTCATAGGTGGTTGCGGAGGTCATGTCGGGCGCACGGCCGTAAGTTTCCTTATATTTTGCGATCCACTCCGCCGTCTTTCCCTCGGAAACCATCGCGGAGAACGCGGTTACGGAATACCAGCCGTCGGAAGCGCCAACGGCATTATCCAGCGTAGAGCTCTGCGCAAAGGCGGAGTTGGCGATGCAGGGAATGTTGAGGCCGGCATCCTTAACAGCCTTCATGATGAGGGCGGCTTCGTTCGTTTGGCCGACGGCCACAAGCATATCGCAGCCGGAGTCAATGATTTTGGCGATGTAGGGGGCGAAGTTCTTCTCATCGGTAATGAACTGCTGTGTGCTGACAACCTCGATGTTATAGCCCTTGAGCGCTTCGGTGACGACGGGCGTCATGCCGGTGCCCAGCGCGTCGTTGGCGTGCAGGATGGCCACCTTTGTCGCGCCCAGCTTCTGGCAGTAGGCGGCGATCGTCAGGCCGGAGCCGGAGTCGCTCCTGCGGGTAGAGAGCATATAGGGGTTTTCCAGGGCCTCAAGCTTCACAGAGGAGCCGGAGCAGATCGCCGGGATTTCGGATTCGGCAACGAATTGCTCAACAGCCAAAACCGAGGAGGAATACTTGTTGAGGATCGTAGCGCAAACATCCGTTTCGGAAATGAGCTTTTGGTAAGCATTGGTAGCCGCGGCCTCGGTGCCCTGGTCGTCCTCATAAACGACGATGACTTCGCGGCCCATCACGCCGCCGGCCGCATTGATCTCGGAGAGGAACAGATTGGCGCCTTCTTTGGTATACTCGCCGTTGATGGCGCGCTCGCCGGAGAAAGCGTCCGTCAGTCCGATGTAAATGGGCTCGGTGTTAACGGGGGCCTCCGCCGGCTGATCGGCAGCGGCGGGGGCTGCGGATGCCGGGGCCGGGTTATCCGCGGCGGCGGGGGTGGTGTTGCTGGAGCAGGCAGCCACAGACATCGCCATAACAGCAACGAGAAGCAGAGCTAAAACCTTTTTCATCAAAATACCCTCCATTGT
Organism: uncultured Oscillospiraceae bacterium; assembly: GCA_964489575.1. Taxonomy (GTDB): domain Bacteria; phylum Bacillota; class Clostridia; order Christensenellales; family CAG-138; genus Pelethousia. Next base: position 25,853 of record CAZAZI010000001.1, read on the forward strand.
TTTTTATGTTTTTTAATACGCCGTTTCCGTACCTACAGAAGCTGGCGGTAAATTAAACGAATATCGTCTAAAGACATGTCCTTTGGGTTCTGATCGAGCAGGCGGTGTACGTTTCCGGCGGATACCGTGAGGAACTCCAGGTCGTTTTCCTTCACGCCGAATTCTTTGAGGCTGGCGGGGATCTTCATATCCGCCGTAAGGGCGAAAATGGCCTCTACCACCTTTTTGCCCGCTTCCTCTGCCGTTAGCTCCCGGGTATCGATCCCCATGGCCCCGGCGATGGGCCCGACATGTTGCGGGATGGCGTCCATGTTATATTCCATTACAAAAGGCAGCAGGATAGCGTTGGAAACGCCGTGGGGGATGCGGAAGCGGCCGCCTAGCGGGTAGCTGAGGGCATGCACGGCCACCGTGCTCGAAGCCGTAATCGCCACGCCGCCATAAAAGGCTGCCAGCAGCATATTCTCCCGTGCTTCCATATCCGAACCATCCGCATAAGCGCGGCGAAGGTTTTCGCTGATCAGCTTAAGGCCCCGCAGGGCAAACATTTGGGCAAAGGGGTTGGTTTTGCGGGAAATATAGGTTTCAATGCAATGGCAGAAGGCGTCCAGGCCCGTGGCCGCCGTTACGTGCTGGGGCAGACTTCTGGTAAGCTGCGGGTCCAGCAGCGCCTTGGCGGGCAGGAAGAAGGGATGCACCACCCCCACCTTCAGCTTTTTCTCCGGGATCAGTACGATGGCATTGGGCGTGGCCTCGGCCCCCGTGCCCGCCGAGGTTGGCGCCACAAAGAGGGGCGCGCCCGGGCGCAGGATTTGGGATTGATCCGTGAGGTCGTTATAATAGCCTGGGTTGGTCATCATCACGGCGATGATTTTGGACGTATCCATCACGCTGCCGCCGCCGATGGCCACGATCAGCTCGGCCCCGCAATCTTTAATTTTATCGAATACGGCGCGTACCTGTCTATCCTCCGGCTCGGGCGGCACATCGCTTACGATTGTCACCTTGGTAAAGCTGCGCTTAAGCTCCTCCAGCATTCCATCGAGGGAGCCGGAGCCGAGCGCGCCCGCATCGGCAAAAACGGCGATGTTGCTTTTGCCGGCCGCCCGAATCAGCCCGGGCAGCTCGCCAATACAGCCCGCGCCGCTGATCACCGTTCCTGGCATATGAAGTGTATAATTATTCATCTTCATTCTTCCGTCTCCCCGTTGGAAATCACATCCAGGGCCTTGCGGATTGCCGCCTCAAAGGCCTCGTCCCGGATATCAAAGGGAGCGCGCACAGGCCCTAGGTTCTGCCCCAGCATAAAGGCGGCGCGCTTGACCACGGAATTGGGGTTGCCCATGGCCATGCAATCGCGCAGCGGGCGGATGCTGTCCTGCACGCGCCGGGCTTCTTTCATATCCCCCTTTTCCCAGTTGGCGTAGATGGCCGCCATCCGCTTCGGAAATACATTGGCAATGCCCGAGATGCCGCCATGCCCGCCGGCCAGCAGACACCAGAGGATGAGCGAATCGTTGCCGGAAAGCACGGCGAACGCATCCCGATCCGTGGCTTCAATATAGCGCAGCATGTTGTCAAAATTACCGCTGGAGTCTTTAATGCCTACGATGTTGGGCGCCTGGGCCAGCTTTTCCACCGTTTTGTAATGTACGTTCACGCCCGTGCGCGCAGGCATGTTATAGATCAGTACGGGCAGCCCGCCCTCCTCCGCCACGGCGCGGTAATGGCTATAAAGCCCCTCCTGGGTATTGGCCGCGAAATACGGCGATACCACGGAAGCGCAGTCCGCGCCCAGTTCCCGGGCTTTTTTGGTCAGCGCCACGGTCTCTTTGGTGGTGGTGCAGCCGGTGCCCACATAGACGGGCAGCCTGTGGGCGGCCTGGTCGATTACGCATTCCATCACGCGCACCTTTTCTTCAAAGTTCATGGCGTAGTTCTCGCCGTTCGTACCCAGGGTGAAAACGCCATGGAGCCCGGCGGAAATAAAGCGCTCCACCTGCTTGCGAAGCTCAGCCTCGTTGATGGTTTCATCCTCAAAGAAGGGGGTCGACATCGCCGCGATGATACCTTTTACTTCCAGCATAACCCTTTACCTCGATCCTTTTCTTAGCCTTTTCGATCGCATATATAGCGATACAGCTGCAGCAGCGCGTCCGGGCTTCCAAACCCGCCCGATTTTGTAGCCAGCAAGCAGGGCCGGGCGCCTGTGATCCTGCCCGCAGCCACGCCGCGAAGGGGCTCGTCTTCCAGTTCGATAGAACCGACGCCCAACTGTTCCAGCACAACGTTGGCCACATCGCCGCCGGAAACGATCAGCCCGCCTACAGGCAGCAGCTGTTGGAGCCGCTCCACCAGCGCCGCGATGGCCGCGGCGATGGAGCCGTTCACCGCATCCTGGTAAAACAAGGCGGCGGTGCCGCTTTTCGATCCGTCGAAAATGCGATCCGTGGTGATCAATACGCCCCGTTGGATGCGGCCCTGCCGCGCGTCCTCCTCGATTTGGGCGGTCAACCGCCGGACTTGCTCTTCCATGGCGCCATGCTCCAGATTTTGCGTTGATATGCGATAGCAGACGAATTCGGGCGATCGTTTCAGCGCTTGCACCTGGTCGATGGTGGCCGGATGCCGCGAGCCGATGGCCACCAGCACATGGTCTCCCTCGGCCAGCCCACCTGCGCGCGCCCCATTCTCTTTGGCTTGCCCGCAGCTGTCCGGCCATATCTGCTGCAAGTAGGGGATCCACCCGGCGCTGCCCACAGGCAGGCATCGAGGCCCGAAATAGGCCGCCACCTGGGCGATCACCTGAAAATCGCTTTCCTCACAGGTATCCGCCAGCAGGATTGTGGCCCCTTCCCGCACCTTTTTGCCGATCTGCTCGATCACGGCCTGCACGCCGCGCTTTACGGCGGAGATGGGGATCACGGCGCAGCTTCTTTGCGTTGTGGCGCAGATGGCCTCCGTCGCGTCCACATACTTAGGCGTATCGCCGCAAACGTCGATTCGTAGGATACCGCCCTGCAAGGTGCGCCCCGTTTCCAGGAAGGCGGGCGCGACCAAGGCGAATTCCGCAGGCAGCTGCTTGAGACAGGCGTCTATTTCCCTTCCAATGTTTCCCCGCAATACAGAATCGATCTTTTTATAGAAATGCTGCACGCCTGCCTTTTGCAGGGAAGCGAGCACATCGGCCACGATGGCTTCGCTTTGCTCCGGCGCAACGCTTCTGGTGTTGGTATTGACTGCGATTGTGGGGGATGTATCCCCCTTGAGGCCGCCGCATTCCCGTCCGTTGACGGCTACGGTAACGCTGCAGCCCAGCTTTTTTAACTTTATGCCCGCGTCGCAGGCCCCTGTAAGGTCATCAGCAATGATTGCCATTCCGATCATATGCGTGCACCGCTCTTTTCGAATTATTTCTCCTGCCAGCGTGGATGGTTATAGCAGTCCGGGTTGGCAACATGGGGCCACCTTTCGCCCCGAAGCACAGCCAGCGTCCCCTCGGCGGCCATCACGACCAGCTTGGAAACCGTCTCCCGGGTCTGCGCGGCCATATGGGGCGTTAAAACCACATTGTCCAGCGCCATCAATGGGTGGCCCGCCGGCATGGGCTCTTGCGTCAGCACATCCAGCCCCGCGCCGGCAATCCTGCCCGCCTGCAAGCAGCGGATCATCGCCTCTTCATCCACGATGTCGCCCCGGGCGGCGTTGAGCAGATAGGCCGTGGGTTTCATCGCGGCAAATTGGCTTTCGGAAAACATCTTGCGCGTGGCCGGCAGGGAGGGCATGTGGAGCGAAATATAATCCCCGGCGGCGATGGCCGCGAGCATATCGTCAAAGTAGCGGTAACCCTGCGCCTCCGCCGCTTCGCGCTGGACGAAGGGGTCGTATACACCCACCTGCATGCCAAGGGCCGCGCACATCTGCGCCACCAGCTTGCCGATATGCCCAAAGCCCAGGATCACCACGCTCTTGCCCAGGATATCCACGGCCGCGTATTTGTTGCGGATATTAAAATTGCCCTTCCTGGTCTCCACTACGCTTTGCACGGTGTTCTTGCTTAGGGCAAAAAGCATGGAAAGGGTGTGCTCCGCCACGGCCTGCGCATTGGCGGAAGGGCATAACACCACGGGAATGCCCCGCTGGGTTGCCGCTTCCACATCCACATTGTCGTAGCCCACGCCGGGGCGGGTAATCACCTTGAGGTTTTTGCAGGCTTCTATGGCTTTTCTATCGATCTTGCCAATCCTAAGGATAAACGCGTCCGCATCCGCAAGCTGATCCATGATCTCATCCGAATTGCCGTTGTTGGGGATGATGAGTTCCGCCTTGCCTTCAAGAAGGGCCATGCCGTCTTCATAGAGCGGATGGGAGATGACGATCTTATGCATGCTGCTTGCCTCCGGTTTCCTGCTCCGCCTTCTTCTGGCGCGCAACGGCCATTTTGACCCCGTAGCCAATGGCGTTGAGCAGGCTGTCCGCCGAGGCCGTGCCCTTGCCCGCTTTGCCAAAGGCCGTGCCATGATCTACGGAAACGCGGATGATGGGCAGGCCCAGGGTGATGTTTACGCCCTGCACGGAATTCCACTGCTTTTTGCTTTCATCGTAAACGAAGCCCGTTACCTTGAGCGGGATATGCCCCTGGTCGTGATACATCACCACGGCGATATCATACATGCCGCCACGGGCCTTGCTAAAGAGTGTATCCGGCGGGATAGGGCCGTCCACACAGAGGCCCTCCGCCTGGGCCATGCGGATCGCCGGCTCGATCTCTTCGATCTCTTCCCTGCCGAACATGCCGTTTTCGCCCGCGTGAGGATTGAGCCCGGCCACGGCGATGCGCGGCTTTTCAATGCCCAGGGCCTCGCAGGCGTCCTGCGCGATATGGATGCAGGTATATACCCGCTCCTTCTTAACAAGGTCGCAGGCTTCCCTTAGGGATACGTGGGTGGACACATGGACGACCCGCAGCTTTTCATCCGCCAGCATCATGGCATAATCCGATGTGCCGGTGAACTCTGCGTAAATCTCCGTATGCCCGCTGTAATGATAGCCCGCCAGGTTCAGCGCCTCTTTGTTGAGGGGGCCGGTGATGGTGGCGTCGATCTTATTGGCCATCGCCAGGTCGATTACCGTACGCACGCCGTCAAAGGCCGCTTTGCCGCCCAATGCCGTAACCTTGCCATAAGGGATGGCGTCCACATCATCGCAGTCCAGGGGCACGCGGTATACGTCGATCGTCCCATATGTGAACTTCGCGTCCTTTATATCATCCACCGGATTCAGCCGCAGGTTTTCAGCCTGAACCGCCTTCATGGCGCGGCGGACGACGCGCTCGTCTCCGATGAGAACAGGACGGCAAGTTTGGTAGGTGTGCGCTTCCTTCAACGCCTTTACGGCAATCTCCGGCCCTATCCCGCACACATCACCCATCGTTATTCCCAAAATAGGAAGCTGTTTCATGATTCCCCCTTATGTATGTGTCAAACTGAAACGAATTGCTTTTGATAATGTTATTATATTATTAAAGGCATATATAGTCAAGAAGAAATTGGCGAATAAAAAACAAAAAATGCACACGGCGTTTCATATTGAACCGTGTGCATAAAACTTGTGGTGTGTTTTTCTAATCCTCGCTGCGATTGCTATCTAAAGGCGCGGCGCTGAGCTTGCGCCAAAGGGTGCTCCTGCCGATGCCCAGCCGGGCCGCTGTTTTGGAATAGTTGCCCTTTTCGGCTTCCAGCACCTTGCGGATGACGCGCAGGGAGATATCTTCCAGCGTACCTTCCAGGGAGATATCGCCGCCGGGCTCCTCCGTCTCCCGGGCCCGGATCACCGTTTCCACCTCTCCCAGGCTGATTACGGAGCGCTTTGCCAGCAGCACCATCTGGTTCAGGGCCTGCCGCAGGCCATAGAAATTATCCTTCCACTGATGCCGCAGGATAAAATCCATGCCGGCTTCCTCAATTCCAGTGATCTGCTTTCCATATTTGGTGTTGGCTTCGATGATATAAAGGTTCACCACCTTGCGGATATCCCGCGGCGTCTGCTCCAAGCGGGGGATAAAAAGGCGAAGGGCGGAAAAATAGAAGAAGAGATCCTCGCTGAATTTGCCTTGCCGGGCCAACTCCGCGATATTTTCCGTGCTGGTGGCGATGAAGCGCCACGAGCCGCTATCCAGGCGCCGGATGGCGCACAGCAGCTCTTCCTGGGCCTGGGGCGGCAGGCTCTCCACGGATTCCAGGCAGCAGGTTGCGCCCGTAAGATCCAGCGAACCCTCGCCATTGCGGCAAAACCGCTCTATCACATGGGCGGGGTTGACGGCGCGGCAGTTGACCACCACAAAGGGCGTATTCCACCTGCTGGAAAAGCGGTGGATGGAGGCCGCCAAGTCCGCTTTACCCACGCCGATATCGCCGATGATCAGGATAGGCTGGTCGGAGTAGCAAAAGGAGGTGGCGACCTCGATGGTTTCCTCATCATAAACGCCGCTCTGCTGAAAAAGATCCGCGATGCTGCCAGCCTGCATTTTATAATTGCGCACGGAAACCCCCGTGGGGATATCCGTACCGGTGCAGTCGCAGGAGGAAACATAGAGCACGAAGTAGGCCTCCTCTCTCTCGGTCAACGCGTCGTGCGCATCGGCGCAGATCTGGCGCACGGTAATGCGCAGAAAACTTTTCTCCCGCTGGATCAACACGTTGTGCGGCTTTAGGCTGCTGAGGTTGCCGATATATCCGGCCAGTTCGTCCGGGCTCAGGCGCAGCGCCCGATAGGTTTCGTTTTCGCAAACCGGCCTGCCTTGCCGGTCCAGCACGGCAATGCCGTCGTCGCTCTGATCCATGGCCTTGTTGGCGAGGTTGAGCCGCCGCCGCCAGCCCCATATGATCTTCATGGTGCTGACCGCGCGCTCCAGCGCGTCGATCACGCTTTCCTCGCCGGAAGTCAGAAGCATGTCGCTCATCGCCAGCTCACGCGCCACGTTGCACACGGCCACATCGCCGATGATTAGCCCGTAGCCCTGCGCGTTCAGGCGGCGCAGCAAGGGCTCGATCTCCTCCAGCACTTGGATGGTGATGATGTTGATATCGGTTTGCAGCAGGTCATTGGCGCTCTGTGCTCTTTGCGTGATATACGGGAAGCCGATGAACGCCTTAAGGCCCGTGATATTGCCGGCCAGCTTGATGGTACGCATGAAATCATAGCCCGACACATCGATATTGATAACCGGAATGCTGAGGTTTCCCTGTAGCAGCGCCGAGGTGCCGCCGCGGGAAACGACCAGGTCGTAGCCCTGCTTTTGCGCTTCCAAGGCAATCGCCAGCCCTTGCGCGAGGTTGCCCACCACCGTGTTGATCTCCAGGATCTCCCGGTAGTTTTCGGCGGCCGTATTGATCGCTTCCCGCAAGCCCTCATATGGAGCGATGCCCAATGCCCTAATCTTTCGCATAACGCACATCCTATTCAGCCAGATTGTTTCTATTTGAAACGTATACTGTTATTCTATACGCTGCTCAACCAAATTACAAGCTATTTTTGGCAATATAAATTGATGTTTGATACATTCTGACACCGCGCAAGATTGACAGCCTCTTTGCGCTCCCGTATAATGCATGGATAAGAAGGAATGAAAGTATAAGGTAAAGAGATGGAAAACTTACAGCTGTGTTTCAGGGCTATCGCGCCCCTGCTTATTCTGATGCTTTTAGGTTACGCTCTGAAACGGCTTAAGATCGTCACCGACGATGGGTTTCACGCGCTGGACGGCCTGTGTTTCAAGATCGTCATCCCCATCATGTTGTTTTATAATATATATACCGCCGATTTATCCGCAGGCTTTCAACCCAAGGCCATCCTGTTTATGGAATGCGGTTTGATTCTAACCTGCCTCGTTTCTTTTCTCATCGTGCCCCGCCGCTATAAAAATGCGGATGACGCCATCACCATTATCCACGCCCTGTGCCATGGCAACCTCGCCGTGCTGGGCCTGCCGTTGATCGCGAACCTATTCGGAGAATCCAACATGGCGATCTATTCCATTATGGTTGCCTGCGTATCCCCGGTCATCAACCCCATGATGGTGTTCGAGCATGAATACTACGCCGGCCACCGCGTATCGCCGGCCGCGCTTATAAAGAACATCTTTTCTTCGCCTTTCCTGCTTGGCACGCTGCTAGGCCTCCTGTTCAAGCTGCTGCATATCAGCCTGCCGGATATCGTATTCTCGAGCGTCGCAAGCGTTCGCGGCATGGCGACGCCCCTGTGCTTGATCGCTCTGGGCGGTTCATTCTATTTCACGGATATTGCCCGCTATAAAAAAGAGGTTTTCCTCACCGTGTTTCTGCGCTGCGCCGCCATCCCCGCGGCAATCCTCTCCCTGGCCGTGCTGCTCGGGTTCCGTGGCATCGTCCTCGCTTCGCTGCTGGTCGTTTTCGCCTCCCCCAGCGCAACGGCCACCTATTCGTTTTGCTCCGCCTATTCCGGCAACGCCACCCTGGCGGCCCAGATCGTGGTTTACAGCTCCCTTGTTTCCATTTTCACGCTGTTCCTCTGGCTGTTCGCGTTCTTACAGCTTGGTTTCATTTGACCTTCGTTCCGTTATCCGCATGCAAAAACCACCGGCAGCTGAACGGAACCGGTGGTTTTGATCTACGCCCTCTCCCGCAAGAGCAGCACATCCTGCGGGGCGATGGAGACGGCCATCTCCTTCTGCCCATGCCAATCCGCTTTGGGAATCTCCACGCGCAGCAACGGCGCATCCGCATCCGCCCCGCGCACGCGCAGCAGCAGAATCATGGCGAATACATCTTCAATGGCCTGGGCTACCTCGCAGGCAAGGCGGTTGGCATCACCAAATTGGGCCGGGCGCAGGCTGTGCACCCGAAGGCCTGCCCAGGCGATATCCGCCGGCACGGGCCGCCCGGCCTCCAGCGCGGCGTTCCACTCGGGCAGGAATATGGCGGCCGGCGTTGGCCCAGCCTGCGCCCGGGCGAAATTCTTGCAGCCCGAGAGCCGGGCCGCGCCCAAGGTGCGCGGATCGGCAAAGAGATCGTGCTTATCCCGGGGCGGCTCGGTTTTGCCCTGCTCCATGATGCAAAGCCGCTCGCAATTGCGGTATATCTCATCCCGGTCATGGGAGACCCAAAGGCATGGCCCCTTAAAGGCGGCCAACGCCCGCCGCAGCTCCTGCTCCAGTTGCCATTTGAGGTAGCTATCGAGGGCCGTGAAGGGCTCATCCAACAAAACGGCCGCAGGTTCCCCGGCCAAGATGCGGGCCAGGGCTACCCGCTGCTGCTGCCCGCCCGATAGCTGGTGCGGGCGCTTCGTCTCCATGCCCGCAAGGCGCAGCTTGACAACCATCTCTTCCACGATCCGCTTTCGTTCCGCTCTGGGCTTATCGTGAGCCCCGGCGGCGATATTCTGCGCCACGCTCATGTTGGGGAAGAGGGCGAACTGCTGAAAGAGATAGCCTACCCGGCGCTTTTGCGGCGGCAGGTCGATGCCTTTGGCGCTGTCGAACAGCACCTGGCCATCCAGCTCAATCCGGCCTTCATCCGGCCTTTCGATGCCGGCGATGCATTTGAGCGTCATGCTTTTGCCGCAGCCCGAAGCGCCCAGCAAGGCCAGAACCTCGCCGGCCTCCGCTTCGAAATCGGATTCCAGGCGGAATCTCCCCAGGGTCTTTTTGATATGTACGCAAAGGGCCGTCATAAGGCGCGCCCTCCCGGCCTGTCCTTCTTTTCCAGCATGTTCACGGCCATCAGCACCACAAAGGAGATGGCCAGATTGACCAGCACCCAGCGGAAGGCCAGCGCGTCGTTATCCGTGCGCCAAAGCTGGTAAACCGTGGTGGAGATGGTGGCTGTGCGGCCCGGGGTATAGCCCGCGATCATGCTGGTGGCCCCATATTCGCCCAGGGCCCGGGCAAAGGCGAGCACCGTGCCGGCCAGAATGCCCTGGCGGCAAACGGGCATGCGCACCCGCCAGAAAATATAGCGCTCCGAAAGGCCCAATGTGCGGCCCGCCTGGGCCAGCGTTTCGTCAAAGGATTCGAACGCGCCCCGCGCCGTGCGGTACATCAGCGGGAAGGAGACAACCACCGTGGCAAAGATAGCCGACCACCAGGTCATCACCATCTTAAGGCCGAACTCCTCCAGCACCCAAGCGCCCAGCACCCGCTTGGGCCCCAGGAAGCGCAGCAACAGATACCCCACCACCGTGGGCGGCAGCACCAGGGGCAGGGTGAGAATCACATCCAATATGCCCTTGATGACCCGGGGCGTTCTGGCGATATAATAGGCCGAGAAGATCCCCAGGAAGAAGACCGCCACGGTAGAGATGCCGGCTATGCGCAGCGAATTGTAAAGCGGAAACCAGTCCATGCGTTTTTCCTTTTGTATGCCTGATCTTATTTCTTGATTTTAGGGGATTTGCACCGGCCGGTCAAGGCCGGGCTATGATTATAAATGCAGGGGCCCTTTTGCAAGGGCCCCTGCGTCCCATCTTAATTCTAGTTCTGTTAGGCTGCCGGGGCGAAGCCCACGCCCTGGAACACGGCCATGGCCTCGCCGGTTTTTAGGTAATCGAGGAAGGCCTGGGCTGCTTCGGGGTTTTTGCTGATGTTGAGCACAGCCGCCGGGTAGATCACCTGCTTGCACATATCCTTGGTGGCCAGGTCGACCACCTCAAGGCCAGCGGAGAAAGCGTCCGTCGCATAGACGATGCCGCAATCCACGGCGCCCTCGGAAACCTGGGTGGTAACCTCCTTCACGTTGGAGCCGTAGCTGATCTTCTTGCCTTTTTCCAAGCCCTCCAGGAGGCCCAGGTTGGTGAGAATCTCTTTGGAATATTGGCCCACGGGCACGTCGTCGTTGCCAAGGGCGATGCTTTCGCAATTGGCGATATCCGCAAAGGCCTTGATGTTCGCCGCGTTGCCTTCGGGCACCACCAGCGCCACCTTATTTTCCAGCAGGTTCACGCGGCTGCCCTGGAGCACGAAATCCAAACCGTCGGGGTTGGTCTCGGCATCCTTGGAGGCATCCAGCTCGTTCATCTGCTTCTGGGCGGCGGAGATGAACAGGTCGCAATCCGCGCCTTCCTGAATCTGCGTTTTCAGGGTGCCCGAGGAATCAAAGTTATAGACCAACGTTACTTCGGGCGCCACGGCCTTATACAGCTCGGCGATCTTTGTCATAGTTTCGGTCATGGAGGCGGCGGCGAATACCACCAACTCCACCGGCTCGGGGGCGGGTTCCTCCGTGGGCGCGGGGGCAGGCTCGACCGCCGCGGGGGCGGCGGGTTCGGGAGCGGGAGCGGGTTCTTCGGCGGGCTGCGCAGCGCAGCCGGCTGCAACAAGCAATAGCAAAGCTACAAGGACAGATATGGCCTTTTTCATGGTTTTTCTCCTTTATTCGTTTTATGGGGCATCTATCTTTATTTGCCGAAGGGGCAAATGGGATAACGGCAGGGCTTGCAGCCCAGGCAGAGACCGCCGTTGCCCATGGCGGCGATATCCGCGCGGGTCACGGATACATCGGCCAGAATGCGGGGCAGCAGCAGATCGAACACGGTAGCCCCGGCATACATCACGCAGCCGGGCAGGCCCATGATAGGCAGGCCGTCTTCAAAATAGCCCAAGAGGAACATGGCCCCGGGAAGCACGGGCGCGCCGTAGGATACGATGCGCGGCCCGCTCTCGCGGATGGCGCCGGGTGTATTATCATCCGGGTCCACGCTCATGCCGCCTGTGCAAAGGATCATATCCACCCCGGCCGCGCGCGCTTCATGGATGGCGGCCACGATATCGGCCCGCTCATCCCCTGTGTGCGCCCGCAGGGCCACGCTTACGCCATAGGCCGCCAGCTTTTCTTCCAGCACAGGCGTGAAGGTATCTTGAATGAGGCCCTTCTTTACCTCGTTGCCCGTGGCCAGCACGGCGGCTCTTTTGCGCACAAAGGGCAGCAGCGAAAGAATCGGCGTATCTCCGGCCGCGGCCTCGGCCTGCTCCAGCAAGGATTCGGGCACGGTGAGGGGGATCACCCGCATGCCGGCAAGCTTGTCCCCCGCATGCGCGGCGGTACCGGCGTGCCGCGTGGCGATGATAATATCGCCGATGAAATTGATGGCGGTGAGCTTTTCTAAATCCGCCCGGAACAGGCCGTCGATTTCGGCAAAAAGCTCGATCTTGCCCTCCTTTACCTCCCCCCGGGACATATTCGGGCCCCGGGTGATGGCGTAAAGCCGCTCCGCCGCCTCGTTTTCATGGAGCATGCCGGGCGCCATCTCCCATACGTAGAGGTGCTCCTTGCCCATCGAGAGCAGCATGGGGATATCTTCCGGGCGCACCACATGGCCCTTACGGAACTGGGCGTCCTTAAATTCCCCTTTGACGATCCGGGTTAGGTCATGGCAAAGCACGTGGCCCACGGCGTCTTCGGTTTTTATTAACTTCATACTTAACGTTCCTTTGCAAAGTTCGTTATGCTAAGAATACCATTATTCTCCCCTGAACACAACGCTTACTTCCCATGTATAGATAAATTCTATAAATTCAGAAATTCAATCGAGAGCAAATCCCCAAATCCACTTGCTTTTCCGCTCCATCCGCATATACGCAATAACAGAACCCAAGGAGGGCGCGCCATGACCAACGAAGAGAAAGTATTGACGGCCTAGAAGAGGAAGTCAAGTTGCTGAAAATCGTCAGCCAGACGGGCAAGGAGTTGCCAGCGCGCAAGAAAGCGCAGTAGCGCCATACTATCCGAAGCCAACGCCAAGGCGCGCAGGTAAAAACCCGCGCGCCTTTTGATATGCAAAAGGCCCGGCGCTCTGCTTTCACCGGGCCTTGATGGCGGGTATATGGCCTATTCGCAAGCCAGGGCCAGTATCGCGTCGGCGATCATGCAGGCGTCGTCGATGAGATTATCCAGGGGAATGAATTCATCCACCTGGTGGATGCGGTTATCGAGTCCGGGGCGCTCGCAGCCAAAGGCCACGGCATTGGGGATACAGCGGGCATAGGTGCCGCCGCCGATGGCAAGGGGCTGGGGGTCGGCCTCGCCGGTGCGAGCCTTGTAAACCGCAAGCAGCTTTTGCACCAGCTCGCTTTCGGCGGCCACGGCATGGCCGGGCTGCTTGTGCGAGCCCGTGAGCACGAAGCCGCCCGGGGCCAACGCGGCGGCGATCTTAGCCGCGGTCTCCTCGATATCGAGGCTCAGAGGCAGGCGCAAATCAAGGCAAAGGTCGTTTATGCCTTCTTCATTCCAATCCAGCATGGCCACGTTGCAGGTGGTGCGGCCGGAAATATCGCTTACATCCACGCCCAGGCTCTCGCCGTGCAGCTCCCTGCCAAAGCAGCCGTTCAGCAGCCTGATAATTTCGCCGTCCTTGCCGCCAAGGGGCAGCCGGCTCAGCAGGGCCAGCAGAGCCTGCAAGGCGTTATCGCCCTGCTCGGGCGTAGCCGCGTGGGCGCTGCGGCCACGGATAGTGAGGCGGCATCCCTCGGCTGTGCGCTCGCAGGTAACGGGAAGGTCATGCACGCGGGGGGCCACCTGCTCGGAGGTCAGCGGCAGCTCGGCCACGGCCTTATCCGGCACCACATTGGCCTTAACGCCGGCCTTAAGGCGAAGCTCGGAGGCGAATTTGGATGCGAAGTGCAGGTGGCAAATGCCCTTTTCGCTATTGACCAAGGGGTATTCCGCATCCGGTGAGAAGGCCATATCCGGCAGCTTTTGCACCTTGGCGTAGTGTTCCATGCAGCCCCAGCCGCTCTCCTCATCGCAGCCCAGGAGGATGCGAACCCGGCGGCGGAACTTCGCGCCGCTGTTCTTCACGGCCGCCAAGGCATAGAGCGCGGCCACGGCGGGGCCTTTGTCGTCCATCGCGCCCCGGCCATAGAGGATACCGTTCTCGATCTGCGCTTCATAAGGAGGGTGCCGCCAGCCTTCGCCTGCGGATACCACATCCAGGTGCGCCAGCACGCCCAGCTCTTCCGCCCCCTCGCCAGCCTCGGCATAGCCGATGTAGCCGTGGAGATCGTGGGCCTCAAGGCCCAGCCCGCGGGCCAGATCCAGCGCTGCGGCCAGGCAGTCCCGCACAGCCGCGCCAAAGGGCGCGCCGGGGGCTGCTGCGCCCTTGGCGCTGGGGAAGCGGATTAGGTTTTGAAGGGAGGCGATCAGCGCATCCCGGTTATCATGCAGCCATTGATCCGTTTGTTTCATGGTGGTATTCCTCCTTTTGTCGGTAGTATGATAAATGCGGGGCAGATTTAGCCCGTTGCCAGTTTTGCGCCCGGCTAGTTAAAGGAGCCGAAGCCCCGGCCAACGACCTCTTGCGTCTCAATGATGGAGAAGAGGGCGTGCGGATCTTGCTCCTTAACAATGCGCTTGACCTTGGCCAGCTCCACAGAGCGCACGATGCAATAGACCAGCTTGCGGGGCGCGCCCGTATAGGCCCCTTCCGCGTGGATATAGGTGATGCCCCTGTGCAGTTCGCTCAGCACCAGCGGCGCGATCTCATCCCACTTTTCCGAGATGATGAAGAGGGTGTTCACCCGGTTGAGGCCGCGCAGGGCGGCATTAAAGGCCACGTTGCAGATGAACATGGCGATCATGGAGACCAGCGCCAGCTCCAACCCGCGCAAAAAGCCCAGCAGGCTCATAATGACCAGGTTGAAGCAAATGCTCACCGTGCCCATGGGAATGGAATAGCGGCGGCTGAGGATGGCGGAAATGATATCCGTGCCCCCCATGGTGGCGTCCCGCTTGATGACCCACGCGCCGGAAAAGCCGATGATCGACGCCCCTGCGGCGGCGGAAACCAAGGGGTTTTGCACGCCGAAATCCCAGCCCGCGGTGATCGTCATGGCGACGGAGAACATCAGCGAGGCCGCGATGCTAAAGAGGATGCTCTTGGGCCGCAGAAATTTGATCCCCACCAGGCAGATGGGGATATTCATGCCGATGATGACCATCCACATGGGCACGCCCGTCATATAATTGGCCAGCATGGCTACGCCCGTTACGCCGCCGGAGAGGAACCCGTGCGGCACATAAAAGCCCGTAAGGGCCGAGGCATGAATCATGCACACCAGAGCGATGATCAGCAGGGTAATGGTGTCCTCCTTCGGATCAAACTTAAACGCTTGCTTTTTCTTCTCCATGGGTTATCTTGCCGGGGCCTCAGCCCCGCCTTTCTATCATAAATCATACAGCATAATTATATCTTATGCCGAAGGGAAAGTATACAGCATTGCTTTTCTTTTGTGGGAGGATTTGGCGCGAGTTCACAAAAACTTCATGCCAAGGGGCCGCCGGCCGGGCGGCCCCTGTTGAAAGAAAGGGAAGGGATCGCTATAATAGACCTATGAGTATTTTTCTTGCTATGCTGCTGGGCCTGGTGCAGGGCCTATGCGAGTTTTTGCCCGTGTCCAGCTCGGGCCATCTGGTGCTGCTGCAAAACATTTTCGGCGTGGAAGAGGGCGCGCTCTTCTTTGACACCATGCTGCACGTAGGCACCCTCTTCGCCGTGTTCGCCGTTTACTGGCGCTCCATCTGGGAGATGCTGCGCCATCCCTTTCAAAAAAAGGTGGGCATGCTGCTGCTCGCCACCGCAATCACAGCCGTGCTGGCCGTGCTTTGCAAAGACTTCATTTCGGCAGCCTATGAGGGGACCTTCCTGGGCCTGGGCTTTGTAGCCACGGCCTGCATTCTCTATCTGAGCGAGCGCGCCCTTGGCGTGCGCGCGAAAGCAAGCCACAGCATAGAAGCGATGACGGCAAAAAGCGCCCTGGGCATTGGCCTCATGCAGGGGGTCGCCATCCTGCCCGGCATCTCCCGCAGCGGCTCCACCA
>CAZAZI010000002.1:0-5670 GCA_964489575.1 uncultured Oscillospiraceae bacterium
GCGGAATCGGGGATGATGTTGGTGGCCTTGCCGCCATGCATCTGGCCTATGGTGATCACGGCCGTGCTGTTGGGGTCGATCTCCCGGGCAATGAGCTCCTGTAGGGCGATGAGGATATGGGCCGCCGCATTGAGGGGATCGATGGAAAGGTTGGGCATGGCGCCATGGCCGCCCTTGCCCTCCACCTCGATGTGGAAAGCATCCGCAGAGGAAGAAACATAGCCCCCTGTGGGGATCATCAGCGTGCCTGCCGGCGCGGGCAGGCCGGAGAAGATATGGATCATGGCAGCGGCATCTACGTGCGGGTTTTCCAGCACGCCGGCCTGCACCATATCCCGGGCTCCGGAGATCAGCTCTTCCGCAGGCTGAAACATCAATTTGACCGTGCCGGGGATTTCATCCTCGTAGTTCTTCAAAAGCTGGGCCGCGCCCAGCAGCATGGCCGCGTGGCAATCATGGCCGCAAGCGTGCATATAGGGGGTGGCGGAGCGGAAGGGGAGGCCGGTCTCCTCGGCGATGGGCAGGGCATCCATATCGGCCCGCAGGAGAAAGACCTTGCCCGATTTCGTGCCCCCCGCCAAGGCTACTAAGCCCGCTTTGCCGCAGGGCTGGGGATCATAGCCCATTTCCTTGAGGCGCTTGGCCACATAGGCGGCAGTCAGCGGCAGGTCAAAGCCGATTTCCGCGTTCTGGTGGAAGTATCTCCGATCAGCGATGATCTGTGGTAAAAGTTTGTTGGCTTCGTTTCGTATGGCGTGCATGCCCAAATCCCCCTGTTGATAGTCATTGTGAACCAGTTTACGCTATATTTCGCCGCCGCGCAAGAGCGGCCCTACAAATCCGTTCCCTTATAGCGGCGGCGCGGCTGCGAAAAGAATAGGCTGCCGATGGCTTGCGCGTACTATGAACAATGGCATTTTTCACGATGATAGAACCGGTTTGCGCTTGCGGATAAAGATGAGCATGAAAAACAGCAGCTCCGGCGCCCGCTTGGAGACAGCGGCTTGCCCGCGGCTGCAAAAAACGGCTGAACCAGGAATTTGTAGCGGATTGCCGGCGGGAGGGCACAGCGGGCATCCTACTGCCCACATGGAAAATACGGCGGAACGCTTAGCGTTCCACCGTATTTAGCAATGATGTAGAGGCAACCGCCGGCTATTCTGGCGGAACCGGGCGGTAGCCTTTGCAAACCATGCCCAGCTTACTCCGCGGTCTTTTTCTTCTCGCCGATGGAGAGAAGCAGGTTCAGGAGGATGCCGAAGATGGCTGCGCCCGCAATGGCGGGGATGCCGATGCCGAAGAAGTTGATCGTGCCGCCAAAGGTGTAGTGAATGCCAAGGCCCAGCACCATGATGCTGGCGATGACGGCGATGTTCTTGGAGGAGAACATGTCGCACTTTTTATCGATCAGGATCGCAATGCCCTGGGCGGCGATGGCGCCGAAGAGGTAGATTTCCAGCCCGCCGATGACGGCGAGGGGAATGCCGTAGATAACCTGGATAAGGGGCGTGAAGCAGGACATGACCATGGCCATAACGGAGGCTACGATCAGAACGGGAACGCTGAACACACGGGTGATGGCCATGGTGCTGATGTTTTCGCCATAGTTGGTGCCGGCCGGGCCGCCGATGAAGCCGGCAACCATATCGCAGATGCCGTCGCCGATCAGGTTCTTATCCAGCAGCGCCACCATGTCGTATTTTTTATCCACCCCTTTTTCGCGGGCAACGTCATTTACGTAGATATCCAGTTGATAAACGTGGGCCGTGGATTCAGGTATGGTGGCGATAGCAATGGGCATGATAGCCGCGACGGCCGCCCAGGATATTTTAGGCAGGGAGAAGGCGGGCAGGGCAAAGAGGCTGCCATTGCCCAGCTTCCAGGTGGAAGCCGCCAGCGCCTCTGCAGGTAAGGAGCGGAACAGGTTGTAATCGGCGCCGCCGATGGCGTAGATGATCACGGCGACAACGCATCCAAAGGCTGCGCCTAACAGCAGCGGCAGCTGACCGAGGAAGCCTTTGAGGTACTTGGAGAAAAAGACGGTGGAGAGAAGCGTCGCCAGGGAAACGAGCCATACCACCTGGGGCTGCCCGGCTGCGGGCGCCGCATCGGAGAGGGCGTTGCCCGCCAGGGTTAGGCCGATGATCATGGCGACAGGGCCCGTTACGCAGGGAGGCAGGATCTTCTCCACAGCGTCCCGGCCGGCTAGGCGCACCAGAAAACCTGCGGCAACGGAGATCAAGCCGGAGGATATGATGCCGAATTGCGCGATCTGGATAGCCTCTTTCGGCAGGATGCCATCGACCGGGGCAAAACCCTGTGCGGCAATAAGGCCGGAAATGGCGGATAGATAGGCAAAGCTGGAACCATAGTACAGGGGAAGCTTTTTCCCGGTGATGAGCGTGAAGCATATGGTTGCCAGGCCGCTGGCAAAGATGGTGGTGGAAACCTGGAACCCGGTGATGAGAGCTACCGTTATCGTGGCGGGGAACATGACGACGACCTGCTGTAAGGCATACAGGAGGAGTTTGCCGAGCGGCGGCGTTTCGTCTGGCAGATAACCAACTTTCCTTTTGTTCATGCTGTTTACGACTCCTTATTACTTTATTATAATTATAAATATAATTATCTATCGATTTCCCAAGCTCATCAGGCATACGCGCGTTTCGTCATCAAAAGGCGGTATGCGTACTTCTATCAGCTCGGCGTTGGAGGTGGGAACATTCTTACCCACAAAATCCGCCCGGATGGGCAGTTCCCGGTGCCCCCGGTCGATTAGAACGGCGAGCAAAATCGCCTTGGGGCGGCCGCAGGCAATGACGGCCTCCATGCCTGCCCGGGCTGTCCGCCCGGTAAAAAGCACATCGTCCACCAGAACGATCACCTTTCCCGTCACATCAAAGGGCAGGTCGGATTTACGCCATACCGGAGAATCATCCACGGTGGTCAGATCGTCCCGGTAATACTTGATATCCACGCTGGTGCAGGGAACATCCACCTGTTCGATTTTGCGGATATTATCCCGTAAGATTTCCGCCAAAATTTCGCCCCGGCGCTTGATTCCCACAAGACACAAATCACCGGTGCCTTTGTTTTTTTCAACGATTTCATGGGTGATGCGCGTAAGAGCCCTGCGGATGGCCATTTCATCCATTAGTTCTGATTTGAATTCCAAAATCCCGCCTCCTTTCAAAATAAATAGCCTTGCCGATTTCCGGCAAGGCACTCAATTACACAGCATATACCTATTGTGCTATAAGTGTTTTGCCGGCATCTCTGTACCGGATTAAAAACATTTATCTTTGATACTATAAAACATTAATCCCTCGAAGTCAAGCGGAACAGTCAAATTTCTACACATTTATAAATCGGAGCAGCCGAATGCGACGGCAACCCAGGGGGCGCTCGTCCCGGCAAGGGTGTTTTCTGCGGCGCTAAGGCGTGGGGGCGTCTTATATGGCGGGGAACAGTAAACCGCACGCGCCGCCGCACATATAATGGCGATGAGACGATTTTTAATGAGGTGATGCGCGTGAGGACGCTGCGCTACGGCATGTCGGGCACCGACGTTATGGAAATGCAGGCGACGCTAAGAAAGATCGGTTACAATCCAGGCCCCATCGACGGGATATTCGGCGCGCAGACCCGGAGCGCGCTGCGGCGCTTTCAGCGCCGGTTTGGCCTGGAGCCCGACGGCGTTGCCGGCCCGATGACGTGGCGCGCCATGGAGCGCTTCCTGCTGGGCTACGACCTGTACACGGTTCGCCCGGGAGACACGGTTTTCGGCATCGCGCGCGCCTACGGCGCCGGTGTGCAAGCCATCCTGACCGCCAATCCCGATGTTGACCCCAACAGGCTCTCTATCGGACGGCAGCTTATTATCCCTTACAGCTTTTCGGTGGTGGATACCAACATCGATTATACATACGCGGTTCTGGAACGGGATATCTTGGGCCTGAAGGCGCGCTATCCCTTCATCGAAACCGATGTTGCCGGGCAGAGCGTGCTAGGAAAAAGTTTATATTACCTGCGGTTGGGCCAGGGGGCAAACGAAGTGTTCTACAACGCCTCCCACCATGCCCTTGAGTGGATCACAACGCCCGTGCTCATGAAATTCATCGAGGATTTCGCTTACGCCTATTCGAGTGGGCAGATGCTGGGGGCAGGGTACGATCCGGGCTATATCTGGCGGCAAAGCAGCCTGTATTTCATCCCTATGGTCAACCCTGATGGCGTGGATTTGGTGCTTGACAGATTAACGCCCGGCAATCCGTATTATAGCCGGCTGATCGCGTGGAACGGAGGCAACAGCGACTTTTCTACTGTATGGCAGGCGAACATTCGCGGCGTGGACCTTAATCACAACTACAACGCCGCGTGGGAAGCGTCGAAGCAGGCCGAGGCGCAACTCGGCATAACCGGCCCCGGGCCGACGCGCTATTCCGGCCCCGCTCCCGAATCCGAGCCTGAAAGCCGCGCTGTGGCGGATTTTACGCGCAGGCGCAATTTTCGGCTGGTCATGGCCTATCACAGCCAAGGAGAAGTGATCTTTTGGAATTTCATGAACCTGGCCCCGCCCGAAGGGCGCGCCATCGGCGAGGCGTTTGCGCGCGAAAGCGGTTATGTACTGGCGAGCCCGGAGGGAATCGCCTCCTACGCCGGCTACAAGGATTGGTTTATCCAGGATTGGCGGCGGCCGGGTTACACCATCGAGGTCGGACGGGGGATCAATCCTCTGCCCATTTCACAATTTGATTCCATCTATGCGCGAAATCTTAATATGCTGCTGCTCGCCTCGATCCTATAAGGCAGCTGCATTCGATAAAATGGGGCGAGGGAGCTTCCCGCGCGAAGATATGGCAAAGAGCCTCCACAATGGTGAGGTTGCCGGGGCGTTTCTTATCAACTATCTCCTCTGCGTTTGGCGTTATCAACATGCTGTTCAGAACATGGCCTACGATCATGCCGATGCTTCCGATATCCCCAACGGTTTCTACATTGGAGAATGCGATGTTGATTTTATATATGCAAAGGTTGCGGTGACGGTGGAAAATGGAACCACTCCCCTGACAGGAGCATAACCGTGCAGGTTTTCCTCTGGAAACTTTAACATATTGCTTTTTTAGAAAACCACTGGGAGCTATAATTCAGTGGTTTTTTAATACCCATGGAAACTAGGCGCTTCCAATGTGCTCTCGCGAAATTGATGTGCCTAAAGGCCTCAGCCGTAAGCGTTATCCCGCCTCCGGGGTTTACATTGACCATTAGATTGCTATAAGCATATACATATAGAGAGTTATGGAGGTATCACATTGTGTCTATGCCAAAATTCCCTGAGCCAAACCCTGATTTTACACAGGAGCAGGCTCTTACAATGATATTATCGTCCATCGCGTTAGAAGAAGCGGCCCTGAGCCATATCATAAATGCAGAGGGGGAAAAAATACAATATATTTTGAATCAGCCCGGTTGCGGTGAATATACCGCCGACTTAAAGAACGTTCTGGCGGTGAACAAAAGCGTTACAAACCTGTTGGAGATAGTGCTGCAAAACCAGATGATTCTAAAAAACAAGATGGAAAAAGTACTGGAATACTTGCCTAAACCGCCGGCGCCGCCTGATCCGCCTGATCCGCCGCCGGCGCCGCCTTGTCCGCCCGGGCCGCCTTG
>CAZAZI010000002.1:5770-9833 GCA_964489575.1 uncultured Oscillospiraceae bacterium
GGCCCGGCCGGCGAAACGGGCCCTATGGGCGCTACGGGGCCTGCCGGAACCAATACGACGGCAACTTCCGCTTATGCGTACGCGTCGGCGTCTGTGCTTACCGCTTCCCTCACCGGTACGCCTATTCCCCTGCCAAGCGGGCAGATCCTTCCCACCGGCATAACGGTAGATGGAAGCGATACGACCTTTACGGTTTCTGTGGCCGGGCGCTATAGAATTGCCTATGCGCTCAATACCACCGTCGCTCTTTTTCTAAGCACGCGGATTGTATTAAACGGATCGCCCAACACCGCTTCTACCGTTGATCCTGTTTTAAGTCTCTCCAACTATTCCAATGAGATCATCGTGGATTTGGCGGCTGGAACGACCGTGCAATTGCAGACAGTCGGGGCCTCCATCAGCCTGACACTGGTGGATGGCGCGGGCGCTACCCTGATGATCACACGTTTGAGTTAAGGGGGAAGCCGCCATGTCGAAACCGCAATTTCCTCAGACGCCTGATCTGAACAGACAGGATGCAATCAATCAAGTAATCTCGTCCATTGCATCGGAAGAGCTGGCCCTGAGCCACGTCATCAATACGGAGGGGGAAAAGATCCAATATGCCGTAGGCACAATACCCGGGCTAACGGAAGGCGCTACGATTGCCGAGGCGATAGATGTTAACGATAGCGTGATCGATACGCTCGGGAGCGTGCTGGAAAACCAGATCGTATTAACCGGCAAATTGACACAGGCCTTACAAGCCCCCGTCTTTTACGGCGCATCCGGCCCGGCCGGCCCCATGGGCCCCCCCGGGCCGGATATCGGCCCGGCCGGGCCAGCCGGGCCCGTAGGCGCTATCGGCCCCGCCGGGCCCGAGGGGTTGCCGGGCCCCGTGGGCCCTCCCGGCCCTGCCGGCCCTATGGGCGCTGCCGGCCCGGCCGGCGCAAGCGGACCAACCGGCCCTGCCGGCGCTGCCGCGCCTACGCCGCCGCCTTCCGCCACGGCAGGCTTTGCGGCCAATACCGAAGGGGGACTCATTACCGTATTGGTCGCCGGTAGCGATATCTCGTTTCCGAACGTACAGTTACTGTCGCCGGATATTACCCTTACAAGCGGCAGCACCGTATTTACGGTAAACACAGCCGGGATTTACCGCATCTCGTATCACGTTAATACCACTGCGGCTGTTTTGCTGGGGACGCGCCTGGTCATAAACAGTGGAGTTGTTATCCAATCCAGGATTCCGCCCGCGCTTACTTTATCCCAGTTCTATAATGAGATCCAAGTTAGCCTGCCGGCAAATGCCACTATAAAACTGCAAATGTACGCTCCGTTGATCGTCGGGGCCGCAACGCTGTTGGGCGGCAGCCTTGGAGCGTCAATGATGATCATTCGTCTAGGCTAGGCGCAACGGTCAAAGGTTTAAGGGGAAGGTTCCTGAACCTGCTTTATCGAGAAATAGGGGCGCCATCCATGGAAATCCCGGGGATGGCGCTCCCTTGCGTCGCCGGTCGTTTACGCCTTAAAGCGCCTGTTCGGCGCGCTTGATGATAGCATCCACATTTTTTGAAAGAAAAAGGAGCGTCACCGGCGCGTAGCGCGGGCGTGCCTTCACCGGGCGATCTGTTTGCGAAGGACCGTGCGCTCGGCGGATTTGCCGAAGAAGTGGTAGCCCGAACCGCCCTCGGAAATGATATCCAAAACCGCATCCGCCTTGGTGACGACGATGCCGCCCGTTATGGTTACGCCCTTGCTAAACAGGGGCTCGGGCAGCATGCTGGCCGTGGGGCCGGTAACGAGAATCTCGGCTCCCGGCTTGGCCATGGCCAGGATAGCGGGCAGGGTATCGTTGAGGATGGTTACCCCGGTAATGACCAACAGATCCGCCTCCGGCACAAAGTCCGGCGCGGCCTCGGCGGGGGCGTAGTAAGGAAGCTCCCGTTCCTTAAGGGTACGGGAATCCTTCTCCAGAACGCGAAAATCCTTCCCGGCGGCAATCAGCTTTTTAAGCATAGGTACCAGCGCGCCGATGACAACGGTTTTTTCGTATTGGGTCACATCCAGCTCGTCAAAGGAGTCCTTGCCCAATTCAATGGCATATTCCGTGGGCGGCTCCAGCTCCCAAAGCAGGCTGCTCAGGGCGTTGAGGGTGGCGATGCCCAGGGCCTTTCTGAGGATATTGTCGCAAAAAACATCCTCCAGATATTTTTGCGCGCCGCGGCCTCGTAACCTGCCGGAGAGAGGCATGGCCGCTGCGGAGCTTGGGCAGCACACCGCCGCCGGCATCTCCTTAATGGGCGTGAAGCACAGCCCGCCCTGGCCTGTGGAAAGCTTTACGCCGGAAAAGAACAACCCAAAGACCGCCCGCTCGATGGTGATGGCATCCAGCTTCGCGCCCAGGCGTTCCCGTACTAGCGCGACCGATTCTTGCAGAATTTCGTTGTTCGCCATATGCGTTCTCCCTTGCGTGTATTCCGGCGCCGCGAGCCATTCGGCCATTACATGTTCGCCCGCTTCCAATCGAAGGCTCTTTTAAGATAAAATTGGGCGTTGGCGGCAAAGAAGGCTTCCCGCCGGGCGGGGCCAAAGCCCTTGATTGGCTCTGCCGCCATTCGGCCACCCTGTTCGAATAGCCGCAGGCGGATGATAAAAACCATAAACAGGCCGTTGACCGGCTTGGCGTGTTCCGCTTTCACCGTATAAGGCTTGGAGCGGGCCGCATGAGCAGCCTTTGCGGCCTTGGAAAAACGGCTGGCAGGCCCAGGCGGGCCTTAAGCGTTGATGATGAAGATGCCCAGCTCCTTTTTACCCGGCAGATAAAAGGGAAAATCCGGGCGCCCGGTGTTTGTGAGGTTTTCGGCAAGGTATGCCCGCAGTTCTCCCTCCTGTATGGCCGGGCTGTTGCAGCGGATAAAGGCCGCGGCGTCCGCCTCGCTTCGCAGGGGCTGGCCAAATTCAAAGACGCCCGGCAGCAGCTGGTAAGCGTGCCCAGCCCCATCCAGCAGGGCGGCGATATCCGGCACGGTCTCACGCCTCTTGCTATGGCCGCTGGGCTGGAGGGACGCGCCATTGGGGTTGGCGTTGGCCACCCTTATCAGCGAGCGGGAGGCTAGTTTCAGGCAATCCAGCATCAGGCCGGGCGGATGGCCAAAGAAGGCCATGAGCGCAACATCGAAAACCTCCCGGATATCCCGCACATCGCCGCATACTGTGCTTAGGTTTCCAATGCCGGCCTCGGCGGCTTCTTGCCGCAGGTTCGCAAGAACGGCCTCGTCCGTATCCACACAGGTGATGTGATTTACCGCCGGGGCCAGGGCCAAGTCCAGCCGGCCCAGGCCGCACCCCAGATCGCATAGGCGATCCCCCGGCAAAAGATAGGGGCGTATCGCATCCGCCAGCCTTTGGTGAAAATGGCCGTAGCGGCTGGCATCCAGATACCAATCGATGCGCTGCTTTGTCCAAACAAATGCCACTTGTCCATCTCCTTAACGAAGGATATAATCAAACCTGTCGGGAGGTTTGGAAATGTATCTATTTTTGCAGGGCCCGCCGCGAATCGGCAAATCCACCATCCTGCGCAATGCGCTTGCGCCCCACGAGAGCGTTGTAGCCGGCCTTATGATTCAGCGGCTGTTTGAAAATGGGCGGACATGCGGCTTTCGCGCTTGCTCTGTAAGCGGGGAATTGCCCGCCCTGGAAGGGGCCTATGCAACCGATCTGGATGGCGTGTTCCTATATCGGGGTAGGGCCTTCCCTGCTGTTTTGGATCGTGCCGTTTCCCGCGCCGAAGCGTTATGCTTAGAGGAAAGCTGCAAGCTTATTATCCTGGATGAAATTGGCGGCTTGGAACTATCCTCTCCGGCCTTTATGCAGCCGCTAAAGGCCATTATGGCGCTGGGCAAACCCTGCCTGGGCGTTGTCAAATCGCGTGAAAACCTTACGCACACCGCCGCCAGGCTGGGGCTGCCTTCTTCGATCTTTTGCCAAAGCGAAAAGTTGCACCGGCGTATTGCGGCGGGCGGTAAGGTGCTAAGCGTGAGCGAAAGCAACCTTGTGCAAACGGCCCAAGCCGTTACGG
>CAZAZI010000002.1:9843-34626 GCA_964489575.1 uncultured Oscillospiraceae bacterium
TTTTGTAGCGTCCGTTCAGGGCGGTTGAAGCAAGAGGGGCCGCGCAATACGGCTTCCGCAACAGCCCGTCCTTGCGGGCCCTTTTTGTTTACATTCCATGGCAAAAAGCCGTAACGTTCCACACCGCCGAAAAGGGCGGAAGGCCCTGCCGGCCTCCCGCCTACGGACGGGTGGATCAAATCGCTTGTTATGCCGCCGGCTGCAGCGCCGCGGCCTTGAGGGTGGAGTTGGCCAACAGGCTTTGCACTTCCGCCTCGGTCAGCTCGTAGCGGTAGAAAAGGCTAAAGAAACCCTTTACTTCCTTTTCAATGTCATAATCGAACACCTCGGGATAGAGCAGGTTGCCCAGCCAGCGCACGCCGATCATGCGGTTTGGTCCCGGCGGGCGGCCCAGCCAGTTGTAAGGCTCGGTGGGTATCTCATAATACGTGTCGTTCTTGATGGCGTTGAGGGCCGCCCAGGAGGCATCCTCGGCCACGGTATCATAGATGCTGCCTTCCACGAACATGATCACGTTCGGATCCCAGGCCAGCAGCTGCTCCATAGAGATGGTGCCGCCGCCCTGCTGCACTTGGGCGCTGTCCGCTTCTACCACGATTTTCGCGCCCACCAGCTCATAGATCTGGGAGTGTATGGTGCCGCTGAGGATGGTGGAAAGGCCGGTATCCTTTTCGCCGTAGTAAACGGTTTTACGCGCCGCCTCGGGGATAGAGGCGGACTTTTCCTTGGCGTCCGCCAGCACGGTCTCGCAATAGGCGGCCAGGGCTTCGCCCCGTTCCGGCTCACCCAGGAGCCCGCCGATGGTGCGGTAGGCGGCCGGGTTTTGCTCCAGGTTAGCCTCCACCAAGATAACCGGGATGCCGAGCTGCTCTTGCAGGGTGTCGAGGTCGGCTTTGTATTCCTCATTCCACTCGCCCACGTCAATGATCACCTCGGGCGCGCTGGCCATGAGGGCCTCGCGGTTGAAGTCCTCGGCATTGTCGTAGAATTTGCCGTATTCCGGCAGATCCCAATAAGCCTCGTCGATGTACTTTTGAGCCAGCTTGGAAGGGCTGCTGGACCAACCCACGATCACCTCGGGCTTTATGGCATAGATCATGATGTTGGCCAGGGGGCCGCCGCTGGCTACGCGGGTGATGTTGCGAGGGAGTTCCACCTCGCGGCCGGTGGAATCGGTGAAGATATAGGTTTCGCTTTCCGGCTCGGCCGCGGGTTCCGGCTCCGGGGCGGGGGCAGCCGGCGCAGCCGCGGGAGCCGCGGGTTCCGGGGCCGCCGCGGAGGGCGCTGCGCCGCAGCCTGCCAAGGCCAGCGCCAGGGCCAGGCACAACGCCAGGTATATGCATGCTCGCCAATTCTTGTTCATGGTCACTCTCCTTTTTCGCATTATATCGTCATCGGCAGGCAAACCTTCACCCGCCGCTGATCGCGCTTTAAAGCGATATCCGCCAGCTGGATATCGATGCCGTATAGGGTACGTAAAGTCTCCTCGGTCAGAATCGTATCCGGGTGGCCCAGGGTAAAATAGTTGCCCTTGCCTACGGCCAGCACCTTGTTAGCGCATAAAAAAGCGTGGTTTGGCACATGGGTGATCATCACGATGGTGTAGCCCAGACCCGCCAGCTTTCTTACCTGGGCCAGCACGCGGGTTTCGTTGCCGTAGTCCAGGTGGGTGGTAGGCTCGTCCATCACTAAAAGCTCGGTGTTTTGCGCCAGGGCCCGGGCAATCATCACCATCTGCCGCTCGCCGCCGCTTACCTCGGTATAATCCCGCTCCGCCAGGTGCTCGATGCCCAGGAGAGCCAGCTTTTCATTGGCCGTATCATAATCCGCCTTGCCCGGGGAGGAAAGCTCGCGCATATTGGGATTGCAGCCCATCACCACCACATCCCGCACCGTGTAGGGAAAGGGCGGGATGTGCCCTTGGGGCACATAGGCTACCGTGCGGGCGAATTCCTTGGGGGCGTATGCGCGATAATCCTTGCCGCTTACCGAGATGGAGCCGCCGAGGGGCTTCAAAAGGCCGAGGATGGTTTTAAAAAGGGTGCTTTTGCCGATTCCGTTGGGGCCGATCAGGCAGGCGATATCCCCCTTCTCGATTTCAAAGGAAAGGGGGCCGATCACGGGCTTATTTGGCGCGTAGCCGCAGATGAGGTTTTCAACGCTGATCATGATACGAATCCCTTTTTGGAACGGGTCAGTAAGAAAAAGAAGAAGGGCGCGCCGATCACGGCGGTGATGATGCTAAGGGGAATCTCCACCGTGTAGAGCATGCGGGCCACGGTATCCACGGCCAGCATAAAGGCGCTGCCCACCAGCATTGAAGCAGGCAGGAGCTTGCCGTAATTCGCCCCCACGATCATGCGGGCGAAATGAGGCACCACCAGGCCGATCCAGCCGATGTTGCCGCTGACGGAGACCGAGAGCGAGGTGAGCAGCGTAGCGCAGCCGATGATCAGCCAGCGGTAAAAATGCACGCGCACACCCAGCATCCGCGCCTCGTCATCCCCCAAAGAGAGAATGTTTACCTTCCAGCGCACCAGCAGCAAAATGACGCAGGCGGGCAGGAACAGCCAGAACACATGCAGGTCTTTAAGAATGGTGGAGGAAAGGCTGCCCATCAGCCAAAATGTGATGGCGGGGAGCTTGGTATCCGTATCCGCCACGAATTTGATAAAGGAGACGGCCGCGTTGAAAAGGCTGGAAACCAGCATGCCGCACAGGATGAGGTTGACAATGGAATTGGCGCGGCGCGAGACGATGCGATCCATCCCCGCCACCAGCGCCACGGCCAGAATGCCGCTAAGGAAGGAAAAAAGCTGGATGGCAGCGGAGTCCGCTCCTAGTAAAATGGCCATAGCCGCCCCAAAGGAAGCCCCGCTGGATGCGCCCAACAGATCGGGCGAGACAACCGGGTTCTTGAACAGGCCCTGATACACGGCTCCCGAAAGGGAAAGCGCCGCCCCTACGATCATGGCCAGAATGCTGCGGGGCAGCCGCACGCGCACAAGGGCCAGCTGGGCGGCGCTCATCTCCGCCCCTGTAACTTGGGCCCAAAGCGCCCCCGCCAAAGAATCGATGCTCACGGGATAACGCCCGATGGAAAGAGAGATGATGAAAACAACCACCGGCAGAAGCGCCAGCCATCCGGCGCGCTGGCTGCCCTTTTTTTCATTGCCCAAATCCGCGGCCACCTTCCTGCGTTATTCTTTTGCAAAGCATACGATAATCTGATATGATTATATGTATCCAAATGGAATATGTCAATCATACGCGTAAATATCGCCGTGTTTATCTATAGAGACGAAAAAAAAATGATGGGAAAGGCAATGAAGGACGATGGCATTGCAAAAAGGAATTATCCCAAAGCGGGGCGAAATGGTGCGCCTGATCCTGGAACACGCGCGTCCCATCGAACGGGCGGAGCTTATCCCCTTCGATCAGGCCTACGGCAGGGTCTGCGCGGAGGATGCATTCAGCAACAATATCCTGCCCAACCTGCCTGTGAGCCGCTTTGACGGCATTGCCGTGCGCTTTGCGGATTTTGCGGCTGGCCCGCCGGATACCGCACACTGGCTGGAAGGGCGGGAATATGCCTATGGCAATACCGGCATCGCCCTGCCCGAGGGTTACGATACCATGATCGCCATCGAGGATGTGACCATACATGAAGTGGGCATTGAGGTGCGCGCACAGCCTAAATTCCGGGGCGAAATGGTGAACGCCGTCGGTGAAAACCTGCAAAAGGGCGAGCGGCTGATCGCCAAGGGCGAGGTGATCGTTCCGGGGCACGTGGGCCTGCTGGCAGCCGGGGGCGTTGCGCAAGTGCGCGTATTTGCCCGGCCCCGGGTGGGCGTGATCCCTACCGGGGATGAGCTGGTGCCGCCTACGGCCCATGTAGCGCCCGGCAGAAACGTGGAGACTAACAGCTATATGATCGCGGCCTACCTGGAAAGCTGGGGCGCTATGCCCTGCCGCTACCCGATCGCGCGGGATGATCCGCAGGCGATCCGGACGGCCCTTGAAAAGGCCCTAAACGAGAACGACGCGGCCGTGATCATCGCCGGCTCCTCCTTGGGAACCAAGGATTATACCCTCCGCGTGCTGGGGGAAATGGGGGAGGTCATCGCGCCTCAATTGGCCCATGGGCCCGGGCGCAAAAGCAGCCTTTCAATGGTGGGCGGCAAGCCGGTGCTGGGCGTGGCGGGGCCTCCGCTGGGGGCACAGATTACCTGCGACCTCTACCTGGCGCCCTTTGTGAGCGCGCTGCGGGGCCTGCCGCCCGTGGAAATGCGCACGCTGGATGTGATCGCGGATGATCCCTTTCGGCCCCACGGGGTGGATTTTTGCGAGCGGGTGCATATTTACAAGGCCCGGGATGGCTATCATATCCGCTCGGCCTTTGCGCCCCAAACCACCCGGGCGCAGATGCAGGCCCTGGCAAACGGCAACTTTTACCGAACCGCCGGCACTTCCTGCGAAGCGGGCGGCACGGCGTGTGTGGAGCTGCTTTGCCCGCGGGAATATCTGCCGGACCGGGATATGCTGACGGAAATTTTAGGAGAGGATGTGAAGCCCTATGCATAATCCCTGGAAGCTATATGATGAACTGATCGCGGGCATCCCCGCCGAACCTACGGTTAAATATTATCAGGGCGGCTACAATTGGAGCCGGGTGGTTTCCAGCGAGGATAGCATGGGCTTGGCCATGACCATCCCCGTGCTCACGCGGCCGGCGCTTTTTGCGGAAAGCACCCTGGTGGGAAAACCCCTGCAAGAGGCCGCCCAGCTGGTGAAAAGCTGGAATTTCGTAGAGGCGGCCCTGGGTATGGCCGCCATCAACAGCTGGTATAACCAGCCCGAGCGGGCCCAAGCCTGCGGCTTTGTGCACCCGAACGTGGCCAACGGCCTGCGGGAGGCCTTCGATGTGTATTTTGAAGAAGTCCAGGGCAAAAAAGTATGCATCATCGGCCACTTCCCCTTCATCGAAAAGCGCTTCACCGGCCATTGCGAGCTCTCCATCCTGGAACGCAACCCGGAAATGGGAGACTTTCCCGATCCCGCCTGCGAATACATCCTGCCCGAGCAGGACTATGTGTTCATCACCGGCAGCACCTTTGTTAACAAAACCCTGCCGCGCCTATTGGCCCTTTCGCAAAATGCCCGGGTAATCATCGTGGGCCCCAGCACGCCCTTGGCGCCAATCCTCTTTGCGCGCGGCGTTTACGGCCTCTCGGGCTTCACCTCCGCCAACATCGACAAATTAGAGGACGCCCTGCGCGGGGCCGGCAACATGGCCCTCTTCAACGCCGGGCTCATGGTGGATCAGATGCGGGTGGCCGTGAAGTAGGGCGCAAAGGATGCCGGTATTGGGGCCTGTAAGGCCGCATAATCGTTTATTTGGAATGGCCCCAGCCCCAAGACGCCCTTTTCTGCGCAAACGGTCAGCCCGCAGCCGCCTGCTGGCTCCAGATCATACTTTAGGTATGGCGCCCAAAGCAAACAAGCGGTCTATCACACCGGTTCTGTCCGGCGGCGTAATATACAAAAGGAAAAGAGCGTCCGCCTTTGCATCTCTGGTGCGCGGGCGCCATGCATTTAGCCTATTTCCTATATTTTGACGCGCCATCATGTGCGAAAATAGGCCGCAATCCGAATAAACAAAGCGGGCGGGCGTATATTTCCATGATACGCCGCCTGGCCGGTTTTACGGGAAAAAGCAAATCTCCCGCTTTGCATACCCGGCATTTTTAAGGGCAAAGCAGGAGATAAGCGTTGCGTCCGTACTTGTTTTTAATGGTTACTATTCTTTAGGCAAGTTCCAGTTGAACATAGCGAGGTAGGGCTTGGCGGCCTTGTTGCGGAAGTCGTCCATATCCACCCCGCTCCAGTCGAGCACGCCCTTTCCCGTTTTATATCCGAGATTGCCGGCTTCATAATGATCTTTAACTAGCGCCTGCGTCTCCGTTGCGTTACAAAGATCCGGGAATAGGTAGTCGTGTATGCTTTTGATCATATCCAGGCCCGCATAGTCAAAGTGCTGGAACAGGCCGATGGAAGAATAGCGGGGGCCAAAGCTGGTGTTGAGCGTGAGATCGATATCCTCGGGCGAGGCGATGCCTTGCTCTACCATATAAACGGCCTCGCGATATAAAGCGTGCTGCAAGCGGTTGCCAATGAAGCCGGGCGCGCTTTTTTTCATCACCACAGGGGCGCGGCCGCAGGCTTTTAATACGTCGAAAATCAGTTGCAGGGCCTCATCCGACGTATGGGCGCTTT
Organism: uncultured Oscillospiraceae bacterium; assembly: GCA_964489575.1. GTDB lineage: Bacteria > Bacillota > Clostridia > Christensenellales > CAG-138 > Pelethousia. The sequence continues at coordinate 16,120 of CAZAZI010000002.1, forward strand.
TGACCAGCTCAACGCAGGGCACAAGATGCGGCGGGTTCCAGGGGTGCGCCACCATCAGCTTCTCCTTTTCCTTCATGCCCGCGGCCAGGTCATCTGCGGATATGGCGGAGGTGGAGGAGGCGAGGGCCTGCAGTTGCAGGCAGTTCGCTTCGATCTGCGCGTAGACGCTATGCTTGATCTCGATTCGTTCTACAACGCATTCAAAGATCACATCCACATAACGCAGATCTTTATAATCCTGCGTAACCGCCATGCGCTCGCGGCAGATATCCGCCTGCCGGCGCGTAACCAGGCCATGGGTGATCAGGTCCTCGTAGCAGGTGGTATAGCGGTCGATGCCGCTTTGGGCTTCCGCATCGTTGATGGCGAGCATGGTCGCTTGGTAGCCGTTGCCCGTAAAGAGGGCCGCCAAGCTGGCGCCAATCATACCCGTGCCAATAATGCCGATGTGCTTTACGTTTTCCGCTTTCATTGTGGCGCCTCCTTAGCTGGGTTTTGCGCTCAGGTAGTCGAAGCAGACGCGGGCGTTTGCCGTTTGAATATAATCCATGACCTCTTCCTGGCCGATATCGACGGGCGCGTAGTCTGCAAAATTGATGCGCGCCGCACATTCTTCGCGGCTCCACCCCTTTGCCATGCCGTGCGCAATCGCACCAAGCCAGTCGTAAACCACGGCGGCCTGCTCGTATAGATATTTTTTATCCACGACTTCGCCGTGTCCGGGAACGATGTAGTCCACATCCAGGGACTGGATCAGCTTGAGAGAGCGGAACAAATCATCGGGGTCGGCGCTATGCAGCCAGGTCTGGCAGCCGGAAAACACCGTGTCGCCCACAAATATGACCTTCTCCTCCGGCACATACACGCTGATATTGGCGCTCGAATGCCCGGGCGTATGAAAAAGATCAAAGGTATGCTTGCCAAGCTTGAACGTCATACGGTCGTTGAAGGTAATGGAAGGCGGGTTTACGATATAATCCGCCTCCGCGGGCATCAATCTCAGGCCCGCCGGATCCTGCCTTTGCAGAACGTCCACGCTGTAATCATAGGTGGTCATATTAAAAGAAGGCGGAATCTTCCAGAAGGTATCCTTCAGGGTCTCATGGCCGATCACGGGGCATTCCCCGGCAAACCAGTGGTTGCCGAAAATGTGGTCGATATGAGACTCGGTATTGATCAGATACTTGATCGGGCCCCGTTTAAGGGCAAATTCACGCATTTCCAAAAGCGTGGTGATCCATTGCGCCGTATCGATAAATACCGATCCTTCGTCCGTAAAAACGATGCTCGGATTGCAGCCGCGGATTTTTGTTTCCGTATATACATTCTTGGTTAACTGCTTCATGCTTACCTCCCTTGCTTAGTCCAGGTATTTTTCCAATTCGTCGATCAGGATATCCGGGCTTGCGCAGCGGACGTATATATATGGGCGGGGCGATACGAAATGGGCTATGAAATCCGCCCGCTTTTGCCGAAGCTGCGCATCGTCGAATATCGGCATGGGAAAGCCGGGAGCCAAGAGGATGTGCAGGCCAAAATAATCGCAAAGGCAATGGTAGGTTTGGTATTGTTTTTCATAATCCGCCATCAGGCCGGATACTGTGGCGTAATTGCCATCCATATCGGGCATCATAACCAGGTCGATATTGGCCTCGCTCTTATACAAGGCATATTCAGGGTCCTTATCAAAGAATTTTGCCACGCCTTCATCCTGGCTGGGCTTGTCGATGCGCTCGGTGCCCTTTGCGCGCTTGCGAAGGTATACCTTTTGCGAGCCCATAATATAGTTGCCGTCAAAATCCAATACGGTCGTTTCGGTGGAAAGGATGGTCGCTCCCCGCTTGCAGGCGGAAATCTGGCTCATGCTCTTGCCGCGGTTGCCCTCGCCGCCGAGGAAGAGGATGTTCTTGCCCTTATAATTGACAGCGGAGGAATGGAACAGAAAGCGCCCGGCGCGGAAAAGCTTGGAGGCAATGAAGGAAACGAGCACGCGCTGGATCTCGCCTTCAAACCACGCGCCGCGTAGCGTTACGACGCCCTCCGTATAGTCGATCGATTTGACCGGGTCGTCTTTATACCAGATAAAATCCGCTTTGCCAAGGTCGCTGCCGGATTGGTGGACGGCGCCGCCCAAGCGGTAATTCAGGAAGGTCATATCCTCCAAAACCTTCTCAACGGCGGGTTCGCTGTGCACATCCAGGCGGATGCTCACGATGTCGCAGGTGATTTGTTCCGTGTGAATTGCCATAGTATATTCCTCCGATTGATAAAAATTAAGATTTCAAGGTCGTGATCGGGCGGGACTGCAAAAGGTAAAGGCCGTCGCCTTCGATGGCCCACTCCAGATCCTGCGGCGTGCCATAGAAATTTTCCACCTTAACGCAAAGGTTCACCAGGCCGTACAACTCATCTCGGCTAAGCACAGGCGCTTCGCGTATGGCTTCGGGGACGGGCACCTCTTTTACGCCTCCTTGCTCATTATAGCGAACGACCATGCACTCCTTTTCCGAAACGAGCTCCTGATCAATGTGGAACGTCCCTTTTTCAATCACATAGCTATCGGGCGTTACAATGCCCTGCACCACGCCTTCGCCCAGCCCATAGGCCGCTTCGATCATCACGCTGTTGCGGCAGCCGCTGATCGGGTTGGCGGAAAACATAACGCCTGCCTTTTCCGCATTGACCATCCGCTGCACGACGACGGCGATCGAAATCTCTTTTTCCGAAAAGCCTTTCTCTCTACGATAGAAAATGGCGCGGTCGTTATATAGGGAGGCCCAGCATTCCTTGACATAATGTAGCAGGTCCTTCTCCCCGATCACATAAAGAAAGGTTTCCTGCTGCCCGGCGAAGCTGGCGTCCGCCAGGTCTTCCGCAGTGCCGCTTGAGCGCACCGCAACGGGCGAGGTATTGCCAAGTTTGCGGTACATCTCGAGGATGCCGGCGGATAGCGCATCGGGCAGATAGGTCGTATATACCATTTCGCGTATCTTTCTTGAGGTTTCAAGCAAGTCGCGGTAATTTTCATAATTGATTTGATCGATCATCTCGACAACCTTGTCAAAAAGACCGGTGGTCTCCATAAAATGCTTGAAAAGCTGGCCGCAAATGATAAATCCTTCGGGAACGGGCAGCCCATAGCGGTGCATGCGGCAAAGGCTGGCCCCCTTGCCGCCCGCTTCCATCGCTAAATCCTGCTCCGATATTTCATCAAACCATGCAACAGTTCGCATATTATTCCTTCCTTATCGTCCATGATAAACTTTGCGTTGATAGGAGGCCGCACGGTGCATGCGGCCTCCCCGTTCGGCCTATGTTTAGTCCAGTATTTCGACGATGCCCTTATCGCCGTTGACGCGGATGCGCATGCCGGTCTTGATAAGCTGCGTCGCTTTTCTCGTACCGACGACACAGGAAATCCCGAATTCGCGCGAAACGACCGCAGGGTGGGAAAGCGCGCCGCCGGTATCCGTAACGAGGGCGGAAATTTTTGAGAAGCTAACGACCCAGGCGGGGTTCGTCATCTTGCATACCAGGATATCCCCCTTTTCAATCTGATCGAACTCATCGGGGGAGGTGACGAAACGTGCGATACCTTCCACCACGCCGGGCGAGCCGGGTATGCCCTTGATAACATTCTGATCGCTGGTTTTCTCCTTGAGCTCAGCCAAGCCGATATCGAACTTGTGCGGATACCCCCAAAGGGATTTATAGGGCTCCTCATAAACGGACCACTGCGTAGCCGTGCCATACCATTCGCGCGGAATGATCTTTTTGGCCGCCTCCATTTCCATCCGGCGCGCTTTTACAAGATCCCTTACGGGATAATCGGATGCGCCGGCGCAGCGGATCTCTTCATATTCCAGCATGAAGATATCCTCGGGATCGTCCAGCTTGCCGGCCTTGACAAACGCCTTGCCGACCTCCAGGAACATCAGCCGCATCCTGGAATAGATGCCCTGATCGATATAGAAGTGATGGTCGGGGGTGAGGGGAGCCATCTTTACGCACAATTCAAGCGCCCGCTTGAGCTTGCTGCGCTTTTCGGGGTCGCTTACGCGGGAATAGAGCTCCTCAATCGCCTTGGCCTGGTCTTCCATGCAGGCGTTGTAGGCAAGGTTATAATCATAATCTTCCGCAACATAGCCGCGGAGCGCCTCGTAAATGGGCGTCGGGTCCTCTTTCCAGGTTTTATAGATATATTCGTGCGTATAAACCGCTTTATACCCATATTCCTCCTGGTATGCGGCAACCATCGCAAGCAGCTTGGCGCCGCCGTCTGTGTCGCCCGCCTTGGCCATAATTTCGGCGGCGGGCTTGGCGAAGAGCGCCTTGAGGGCGGGCTTGGTATAGATGTATTCCTTCATTTCCCAAAGCGCTTTGAGGGAATCCCAGTTGCGATCCTGCCTGGAAATGTTGATCTTGCCGATCAATACGCCGTCTACTTCGCCAAGGACGTCGGCAACAGCCTGGGTAAATTCTGTAGCGGATTGGAATTGGGCGAGGTTGATGATCCAATGGATACGGAAGGCGCGCTCCTGTAGATCAAGGCAGTCCTCCATATGGATGAGGATCTCGGGGATGGAATGGTTGGCGAAATCGTAATTTGTAATGGTTTCGCCGGCGGCTTGCAGTTCCGGCACGTAGGAATTCGTCCAGCGCTCGAGGAAGGTATCCGCATAAATGGGCATAACCTGGGAGTAATAGGCGAACAGGCCGCCCACCTTGTCCGGATCCGTTTTAGGAGGAACAACGGCGCTGTAAACATAACCGCCGATCTTCTTTGCGATCCATTCGCTGCCGATGGGCGCGCCGAAGCGGCGGTACATATACTCGCAGCCGGGGCCCCACCAGCCGCCTACGTCGAAGTAAAGCGGTGAAATCGGATGCGGGCAGTGCAGATCGTCGTAAAACCAAAAGAGTTCCTTTTCCGCTTCGTCTTTCCAATCAACCTTAAGATGATCGTCGCCGAAGTAGGTCGCCAGCGTTTTGTTTTCACTCATAGAATCGTTCCTCCTGTTATTTGGATATGATGCTCTCTTTCTTGAGAGGATAACCGTCATGCCCGGCGCGTGCTTCCATTGACTTGCTTCGCTGTTTCATGTATGATAGAACCATGCAAAATAATTGATAATCGATTATACCGGGTATATTATCATGCCGCCAATGGTATGTCAAGACTAAAAATGGGGGGCTTTACTGAATGAAGTTATCGCAATGCACGCCGAAAATCGATTCTCATACGCATACGATCCTCTCCGGCCATGCCTGGAGCACGCTGCGGGATAATGTCCTTGCCGCTAAACAAAGGGGGCTGTATGGAATTTGCCTGACCGAGCACTCGCATACCACGCCGGGCGGCCCGCCGGAGTATTTGCCGCACAGCCAGGGTATGCTGCCGGATTTTTTTGATGGAATCCGCGTTTACCGGGGCGTTGAGGCCAATATCATGGTTCCTGATGGGAGCGTGGATACCCCCGCGCAGTATTTGGAAAGCTGCGAATTCGTGGTGGCGAGCATCCATCCTTTTTTCGTGAAGATCGGCGGGCTTGAGGAGAATACCGGCGCATATCTCGGGGCGATCCGCCATCCGCACGTGGATCTTATCGGCCATGCCGACGACCCCGCCGTACCCTGCGATTTTGAAGCCATCGTGGGGGAAGCGGCGCGCCTTCATAAGCTGATCGAGTTCAATAACAATTCGCTGAGCGGGCACCGCCCCAACAGCAAGCCCAATTTAATGCGGTTGATCGACACCTGCAAACGCATGGGCGCGCGCGTATGCGTTTCAAGTGACGCGCATTTTGAAACGATGGTAGGCAATGTGGCCCCGATTATGCTATTGTTAGAAGAGATGAACTTCCCCGAAGCGCTGATCGTGAATATGACGGCCGCGCGGTTTGAGGCCTATTTAGAGGAGCGCAAGCGGCGGGTTATGGCTAAAAAAGGGATTGACAAAGAAGGGTAGCCAGTATATACTCCAAAATAATTGATAATCGATTATTTGCTGTATTTGCAGGATGCCGAAGTTAGGAAGGACGGTAAAATGGAGCTTAATAACGGCAAACCAAGGAACGACTTCAATAAAAACACGACCATGCGCTCCAGGGTGCGGCATTATATCCATGAGCAGATTCGCAACGGCACCTTTAAGCCGGGCGAACGCATCGTAGAAACGCAGCTGGCGAAAGAGCTGAATATATCCCAGGCCCCTGTCAGAGAAGCGCTCCTGGAACTTTCGATGATGGGCCTATTGGAGGAGCGCCCTTATTCCGGCACATTTGTAAGGAAGCTGACGCATGAAGAGATCGACGATATCTACAACATGCGCGCTTTTTTAGAGGAATATGCCGCCACGCGCGCGGCCAAGCGGATTACGGACGACTTAATCGAAGAATTCGACGCTACCCTTGCGGCAATGGATGAAGCCACGGCGGCAAACGATCTGGATGGGTTCGCGGATGCGGATATTCGCTTCCACGAATTGGTGATCGACGCGGCCTGCAGCCCGGCGCTCAAAAAGATGTGGACGACGCTTAGCCTCGCAGAGTGGACGAATATCACTTTAATGGCCACAGAGTCCTCTTTGGAAGAGATCACCCGCTCGCACAGGGCCATTTTTGATCACATCAAGCGGCACGCGGATCACAGCGCGGGCGCGGAAATGTTTTTGCACATCCGCGGGTTCGTCTATGATCTTGAAAAGTATTATAAGAATCAAGAAGAAAGAAACGCCGATAATAATTAGAAGGCAGGATAGGTTTAGACTTTCGGTTTATCCATAGCCGAATAGGAGGCGCCGGCGCCAAACCCATACATTTTCCGCAAGCGGGAAAGGTGTGGTTCTATTCCCTATACGAAAAATAACCGCGCAGATCAGGCGGCCGCGCGCCGAAATTTGCGAAATTCGCTTAGATTAAACGGTTGAGAAAGGTTGAGCATCGTGGGATATAAAATCATTGGAGAGCCCTTGCCCAGGAAGGATGGCTTAGAAAAGCTTACCGGCAGCGCCAGATATGGAGCGGACGTAATGTTGCCGGGGGAATTGGCGGCCGCAGCCGTGCGGAGCCCGTATCCGCATGCCCGCATCCTCAAGATCAATTGCGAAAAGGCGCGCGCTGCGCGGGGCGTTCATGCCGTGATCACCGCGGCGGAGATAAACAACCGCTTATTTGGCCAATTTATCGTTGACCAGCCCATTCTGGCCTATGATAAGGTCCGTTACCAGGGGGAGCCGGTGGCGCTCGTGGCGGCGGAGGATGAAGCCATCGCGCAGGCGGCGGCCCGGCTTGTGGAGGTAGAATACGAAGCCCTGCCCGTTATCAACGACATTGACGAGGCGCTTCGGGGGGATGTATTGCTCCATGAAAATTGGCCGCAATACGAGATCCTGGGCGCATGCCTGCCCGTGCAGGGGACGAACATCGGCGATACCTTCACCTTACGAAAAGGCGATGTGGAGCAGGGCTTCAAAGAGGCGGATCTCATTGTTGAGAATGCGTTTTCCACAGCCATGCTGCAGCACGCGACGATCGAGACCCATGCCGCAATCGCCCAGGCGGATAACGTAACGGGCAACATCACGGTGCATACCAATTGCCAATCCGCTTTTATGCTGCGTGGCGTCCTGGCAAAAGCCTTCAACCGGCCTCTTGGAAAGATCCATATAATAGAAAGCTGCCTTGGCGGGGCTTTTGGCTGCAAGTATGAAGCCAAGGTGGAGCCGCTTGCCGTGGCCTTGTCGTTATTCACAAAAGGCAGGCCGGTGCGCTTGCAATTTTCCCGCCACGATGAATTTCTGGCCTCTGTGGTGCGCGCGCCGGCCAGGATCATACTAAAAACAGGCGTTAAAAACGATGGAACGCTCGTTGCCCAAAAGGTGACCGTTTATTGGGATACGGGCGCTTATGTCACGACGGGCCCGCGGGTCAACTATAACGCCGGATTCGCGGCCTGCGGCCCCTATAAAGTGCCCAATGCCTATGTGGATGGGTTCTGCGTGATGACGAACAAATCCCTGGGAACGGCCTATCGCGGGTTTGGCGTGCCGGAAGCTTCCTCCGCCCATGAATTCCAGATGGATAGCATTGCGGAGAAACTACATATGGACCCGTTGGCGCTTCGCCTTAAAAATGTGCTGCAGGATGGGGATATTTCCGTAACCGGGGAAAGAATGGTTTCCGTTGCGGCCAAGGAATGCCTGGAAAAGGCGGCGGAGAATTTGAAATGGGATGAACTCCCGCTCCGCTGGGAAAAGGACGGCAAGCTATACGGCAAAGCCATTGCGACCTTTTGCAAGTTGACGGGCACCCCCTCCACAACCTCCATAATGACAAAGCTGAATGAGGATGGCACCATCACGCTCCTGCATTCCGTAGGGGAAATGGGGCAGGGCGCGACGACCGTGTTCCCCCAGATCGCCGCCGAATGCATGGGCATGGATGTGGCGCGCATTACGGCAAGCAGGGTCGATACGGAATTCACCCCCTATGATAAAACCACTACCTCCAGCCGATCGACCTTCCATGGTGGGAACGCGACGATCCTGGCTTGCGAGGATATGAAGCGGCAGTTGATCGCGCTGGCGGCAAAGAAGTTCCGCCTGCACGAATCGGAGCTGGAATACGTAGACGGGGATATTCGGGTCAAGGCCGATCCGGGCCGCGCCATCAACATTAACAACGTTGCGGCCTCCGGCATCCTAAAGGAGCAGCCGCCCGTGATAGGGCGCGGCGCTTATGGCACCAGCGATATCTTCGAAGCGCCGGATCGGGAGACCCGCCAATCCAAACGGCCCACCGTTATGTGGATGTTCGGCGCGCAGGCGGCGATCGTTGAGGTAGACCCTCTTACGGGCAGGGCGCGGCTGGATACGCTCAGCGCCGCGCACGACGTGGGCCGCGCCATCAATGTGCTCGGCTGCAAGCAGCAGATCGAGGGAGCGGCCGTAATGGGCCTGGGGCACGCGCTGATGGAGGAAATGATCTACGAAGAGGGAAAGCTGCGCAATGGCAATATGGTGGATTACAAGGTGCCCACGTTTAAGGACTGGGATGCGAAGCTGATCATAGAGCTGATCGAGAAGCCGCACCCCGAGGGCCCCTATGGGGCGAAAGGGATCGGTGAGCCCGCGCTTGCGCCCACCGCGGCGGCCATTGCCAATGCCGTGAGCGCAGCATGCGGTTATCATTTCAATCAAATTCCCATCAAGCCGGAACACATCCTTTTTAGGGGGGAATGATCATGCTGCCGACATTTATCTTAGAAAAGCCCGCCACGCTGCAAGCCGCTTGCGGGCTCAAAGCAAAAGGCGGCAAAGCCTTTGCAGGTGGAACCGACGTGCTGGTTTCCATGCACAACGGCGATTTAAGGCCCGATATGCTGATCGACCTTAAAGGTATTGGGGATATGCAAGGGATTTCCTTTTCGCCGGAGGCGGAGGTTCGGATCGGTTCTCTGGTCACGCACCGCCAGATCGAGGATTGGGAGATTGCCAGGCAATATTATACGGCGCTCTATGAAGGGTGTTCGCGCGTCGGCTCCGTACAGACGCGCACGCGCGGCACGATCGGGGGAAACCTGTGCAACGCCGCGCCTTCCGGTGATAGCATCGGCCCGCTTTACGCCCTGGATGCGCGGGTGGAGATCGCCGGGCGGGCGGGGAAGCGCGTGATCCCCATCGGCGAATTTTTCGCCGGCCCCAAGCGCACCGTCCTAAAAGAAGACGAGCTGCTATGCGCTATCCTGCTGCCGCCGCCTGTGTGCCACGCGGGCAGCGCTTACTACAAATATACCCGGCGCAACGCCATGGATCTGGCCCTGATCGGAATCGCCTGCTACATACGCATGGATGGCGAGCGCATCGGCAAGGCGCGCGTGGCGCTTTCGACCTGCGCGCCCACCGTCATCTATGCCCAAGGCGCGCAAACCTTTTTACAGGGGAAAGAGCCGGATGTGAAGGTGTTTCAAGAGGCCGGGCGGCTCGCGGCCGCGGATTCCTCGCCGCGCACGAGCTGGCGCGCCGGCAAGGACTTTCGCCTGCGGCTGATCGAAAACCTCGTTCCCACAGTATTGCAAAGGGCGGCGGCGGCCGCAAAGGAGGCGCTGAAATGACGGAAAAGAACATTACGCTGACCGTAAACGGAACGGTCTATCAAAAAACGGTGCCTGTCAATAAGACCCTGCTTAATTTTTTGCGCGAAGATCTTTTTTTGACCGGCGCTAAGGAGGGCTGCAACGAAGGCGAATGCGGCGCGTGTACGGTGCTGGTGGACGGAGCCCCCGTAAGCTCCTGCCTGATGCTGGCCGTTGAGGCGGATGGGCTCGAAGTCCTGACGGTAGAGGGCCTGGCGCTGGAGGACGGCACGCTGCACCCGCTACAGCAGGCGTTTTTGGATGTTGGCGCAGTGCAATGCGGGTATTGCACGCCTGGGATGCTGCTAAGCGCCAAAGCGCTGCTGGATAAATATCCGCACCCTACGAAGGAACAGATAAAAAAAGAGATGGAAGGCAACCTCTGCCGCTGTACGGGCTATGAACGCATCGTTGAGGCGATTACCGAGGCCGCAGAACGTATGCACCCGGAAACGGGCGCAAACCCCATCCCCTATTTTCACGCGGAGGGGCTGAACTGCGCCGAAAGCGCGCTGCGGTTGCTGATAGAGCGCGGCGTGCTTGATATCCCGGAGGAGACGATCCGGATGATGTCCGGCCTGGGTGGCGGCATGCAAAGAGGGCTGACCTGCGGCGCCGTTACCGCCTGCGTTACGGCGATCGGCTGCGCGACCGGCCGCACCCGGCCCGATGAGAGCCGGGGCCCTTCAGCGGACGCGGTTCAGCGGTTTCTTAAAGCGTTTGAAGACCGCTTCTCCGCGATCGACTGCGATACCCTGACGGAAGGCTTTGTGGCAAAATCCCCGGAAATGTACGATAAATGCAGCGATTACGTACTGCATGCCGTGCACGCGGCTACCGATATTATCCAAGAAGCAAAGGAGGGGCGCACATGCTCTCGCTAGAAAGAAAGATATGGATATATACGACCATGAACCGGATTCGCCAGTTTGAGCTGAAGGCGCAGCAGCTGTTTGAAAAGAATATGCTGCGCGGCTCGGTTCACCTGTATCCGGGCGAAGAGGCGATCGCCGCAACGTTCTGCTCGCTGCTGCGGGATGAGGACTACATCACCAGCACGCATCGCGGCCACGGCCACTGCATCGCCAAGGGCGCCAGGCTGGACTATGCCATGGCGGAGTTGATGGGCAAGGAGACCGGCTATTGCAAGGGCCGCAGCGGTTCCATGCATATCGCCGATTTCACAAAGGGGAATTTAGGCGCGAACGCCATCGTGGGCGGCGGCATCCCCATCGCCACGGGCGCGGCGCTGGCGGCAAAAATGAAAGGGACGGACCAGATCGCCATCTCTTTCTTTGGCGATGGGGCGAGCAATGAGGGCACCTTCCACGAAAGCCTGAATTTAGCGGCTATATGGAAGCTCCCCGTCTTATACGTATGCGAAAACAACGGGTTCGGCATCTCGGTTCCCGTGGCGCAATCCACAGCCGTGGAAAACATCTCCGAGCGCGCCGGGGGCTACAATATGCCCGGCTATACGGTGGATGGAAACGACGTATATGCGATCTACGAAATCGCGGAAAAGGCGGCGGCGCGCGCAAAGGCCGGGGAAGGCCCCACGCTCATCGAGTGCAAGACGTACCGCCATCTTGGGCACTGGACGGGAGACCCCCAGAACTACCGCGAAAAGGGCGAGGTGGACTTCTGGAAAAACGAAAGGGACCCGATTCAGCTTATGCGTGCGCGCCTGCTTGCGGATGGCGATATGACCGAGGCGGCGCTCACTTCCATCGAAGACGCCGCGCTGCAAGAGGCGGATGCGGCAGCCGAGTTTGCCATCAACAGCCCGGAGCCAGACCCCGCGTTCGTTATGCAAGATGTGTTCTTTGAAGGAGGTGCCCTATGAGCGTCAAAACCTACGCAATGGCGATACGCGATACCATCGCCGAGGAAATGCGGCGCGACGCGCGCGTGTTTATCATGGGCGAGGATGTGGAAACCTTGGGCGGCGTGTTTGGCTGCACGCGGGATCTATACAAGGAATTCGGCACGGAGCGCGTGCGCAATACGCCCATTTCAGAGGCCGGGATCGTTGGCGCCGGCGTGGGCGCGGCCTGCGCGGGCCTGCGGCCGATCGTAGAGCTGATGTATATGGATTTCACCTTTGTCGCCATGGATCAAATTCTCAACCAGGCGGCGAAAACGCGCTATGTGTTCGGCGGCAAAGCGAAAATCCCCCTGGTCATCCGCGGCCAGCAGGGGATTGGCCGCGGCAATGCCGCCACCCATTCGCAAAGCGTGGAGACCATCTTCATGCACATCCCCGGCATAAAGGTCGCCTGCCCTTCCACGGCCGCGGATGCGGTGGGCCTTTTGCGCACAGCCATCCGGGATGATAACCCGGTGATGTTTTTCGAGCATAAGGCCCTTTATGCGCAGAAGTTCGAGGTGCCGGACGACCCGGAATTTTTGATCCCCTTTGGCAAGGCGGATGTGAAGCGGGCGGGAACGGACGTTACCATCGTAGCTTCGCTGCTCTATGTGGGGCGGGCGCTGGAAGCGGCCGAAGCCCTCGCCAAGGAAGGGATCTCCGCCGAGGTTATCGACCCGCGCACGCTCGTGCCGCTGGACGAGGCCGCCATTATCGATTCGGTGAAAAAAACAGGCCGCCTCGTGGTGGTGCATGAAGCGCACCGTACGGCGGGCTGGGGCGCGGAGATCGCGGCGCTGGTTACGGAAAAAGCCTTTCCCTATCTAGACGCGCCGCCCCTGCGGTTGGGCGCAAAGGCCTGCCCCCTTCCTTTCAACCTGGGGCTGGAAAACGCCGTCGTGCCCAGCGTGGACGAGATCGTTCAAAGCGCGAAAGCCGCCTTGTATCAATAAGGAGGTAGCAGATGGCAAGCATCGTCATTCTTCCCAAACAGGGGTTGCAGATGACCGCCGGCATCATTACCAGCTGGCTGGTCAAGGAGGGCGGAGAAGTCAAAAAAGGGGAGCCGCTCTTTGAAATGGAAACGGATAAGCTGACCATCGCCATTGAAGCGGAGGAAAGCGGAACGCTGCTGAAAACTTTTCATGAAGAAGGCGAGGAGGTGCCCATCACCACGCCTATCGCCGTCATCGGAGAACCCGGCGAGGATTATAGCGGCCTTTTGCAGGCGGCCGCGCCACAAGCGGCGCGGGCGCAAGCGGAAGAAGCCGCGGCCGTCCCCGGCCAGCCCGCCCTAAAAGAGGAGGCGCAGCCGGATGGCGGCAAGATATTCAGCAGCCCGCGCGCGCGTATGCGCGCTAAGGAAAAGGGCATCGACATCGCCGCGGTTTCGCCAAGCGGGCCAAGCGGCCTGGTCATCGAGCGGGACGTTTTAGCCTTTGAGAGCGCAAAGGCAAGCCCTCTTGCCAGGAAGGTTGCCGCCCAGGCGGGCGTAGCCCTAACGGGTGTGCAGGGCAGCGGCGCCCACGGCAAGGTCATGGCCGGGGATGTGCGCGCAGCCATGGGGGCGCAGGCCCCCGCGCCGGCGCAAACCACCCGCATCCCGCTCACGGGCATGCGGCGCATCATCGCCCAGCGCATGAAGGAGAGCCTGGCGCTGCAAGCCCAGGCCAACCATCGGATCAAGGTGGATATGGGCGCTTGCATCGCGCTTCGCAAGGCCTATAAGGAGGCCGGGCAAGGCCTTAGCTTTAACGACATCATGATCCGCGTCGTGGCGCGCGCGCTCCTTGACGAGCCTTATATGAACGCCCGCATGGAGGAAGACTGCATCCTGTTCAACAACTCCGTCAATATTGGGCTGGCTGTCGCCACCGAGGCGGGGCTGTTGGTGCCGGTTGTGAAAAACGCGCAGGGGATGGATCTTAAAACGATTGCGCAAGCCACGGCGGATCTGGTGGAGAAAACGCTGCAAAACAGGCTCAGCCCGGATGAGCTGCAGGGCGGCACGTTCACCATCAGCAACCTGGGCATGTATGGCCTTTCGAGCTTTACGGCCATCGTCAACGCGCCCGAATCCGGCATCCTCGCGCTGGGGGGCATCGAAGAAACGCCTGTGGCGCGGGCGGGCGAGGTGGTCGTGCGGCCGATGATGGAAATAAGCCTGACCTATGATCACCGCATTATTGACGGCGCGCCGGCCGCAAGGTTTTTAAAGCGCGTAAAGCAGCTGTTGGAAGCGCCCATGCTGCTGTTGTGAGGTAAGGAGATATGTACGATTATCAAGTGGCGGTGCTCGGCGGCGGGCCCGGCGGTTATGTGGCCGCCATCCGCGCCGCGCAATATGGGCGCAAAACCGCCCTGATCGAAAGCGGGGAGTTGGGCGGAACCTGCCTCAACCGCGGCTGCATACCGACCAAGGCGCTGCTGCATGGGGCGCATACCTACCAGGAAATGCTGCACGCGGAGCGCTTCGGCATCAGCGCCAAGGCGCTTAGCCTTGATTACCAGAAGCTGGCCGCCCATAAGGACGAGGTTGTAAAGAAGCTCGTTCGGGGGATCGCCGCGCTGGAAAAGGCCCATGGCGTGGAGGTGATTAAGGGATTTGGCACGCTGGCGGACGCGCATACCATTCTGGTGGAAGGAAGGGCTGTGCGGGCGGAGCAAATCATCCTCGCGACCGGCTGCACGCCGAGCATGCCCCCCATTCCCGGCATCGAAAACGCGATTAACAGCGATGCCGTGCTCCAAATGGAAGCTTGCCCCGAAGACATGATCATCATCGGTGGCGGCGTGATCGGCATAGAGTTCGCATCCTTGTTCTCCGCCTTGGGCAAACGGGTCACGATTTTGGAGGCGCTGCCCGATATCTTAAGCGGCATGGACGCGGAGATTACGGCGCAGCTCAAGCGCAAGCTCAAAAAGGACGGCGTGAAGATCATGACCGGCGCGAGAGTTAGCCGCATTGAGAAGGATGACGGGGTATACGTTACCTATTCTATCGGCGATCGGCAAGAAAAGGCCGGCGCGGCCTGCTGCATCGTATGCACGGGCCGCAAGCCGATGACGCAAAATATCGGCCTGGAAAAGCTGGGCGTGGCGATGGAGCGCGGGTATGTGACTGTAGATGCGCGGATGCGAACGAGCATCCCCCATATCTATGCCATCGGGGATATCACTGGCAAGGCGCAGCTCGCGCATGTGGCGAGCGCGCAGGCTATGGTTGCGGCCGCCGCCTGCGCGGGGAAAGACGGGCGGATGCGCTACGACGTGATACCCGCCTGCGTCTATACCAACCCCGAGATCGCCCAGGTGGGCCTCACGGAGAAGCAGGCGCTGGAGCAGGGAAAAAACGTGGTTTGCGGGCGTTTTGACGTTGCCGGGAACGGCAGGTCTATGGCCTGCGGCGAAAGCGTGGGCTTTGTGAAGCTGGTTGCGGATCGCTCGACCGGGGAGATCTACGGCGCGCAGCTCTTTGCGCCCCGGGCTACGGATATGCTTGCGGAAATTTGCGCCGTGATGCGCAGCGAAGGCACCATAGACGAGCTGGCGGATACCATACACCCGCACCCCACCTTTAGCGAAATGTTGATGGAGGCGGCGCATGACGCGCAAGGCCATTGCTGCCACCGGCAGCCGCGCAAACACGAAAAAGAGATTAATTCATAGGAGGAATTCACAATGGCAAAGATCAAGGTAGGCGTAGCCGGATATGGCGTGATCGGGCAGCGGCTGGCGGATGGCGTGGCCCTGCAGGAAGATATGGAGCTGGTGGGGGTGGCGGACCTGGCGCCCACGCTCTCCATCCGCGCGCTCAAGGAAAAGGGCATGCCCTATGACCTGTATCTTGTGGATGGCGCGGACAAATCAAAGTTCGACGCCCTGGATATCCCCGTGGCGGGCGGGTTTGAAGACCTGGTCGGCAAGGTGGATATCATGCTTGATAGCTCTCCCGGCGGCGTAGGCGCGAAAAATAAGGAGATTTACGCCGGGAAGGGCGTGAAGGCCATCTTCCAGGGCGGCGAAAAGAATGCCGTGGCGGATGTGTTCTTCCATGGCTATGCCAATTATGACAAAGGCCTGGGCGCCGATTATCTCAAACTCACCAGCTGCAATACGACCGGCCTTATCCGCTCCGTCGATTGCCTGGACCGGGCTTTTGGCGTGGAAAAGGTAGCCATCACCATCATTCGTCGCGTAGCGGATCCGGGCGACTACCATCGCGGCCTCACCAACGCTTTGCAGATCGATAAGGCCCCCAGCCACCAGGCCGTGGACCTTATGACCATCATGCCCCATGTGGAAGCGACCGGCATCCTGGTGCATACCCCGGTCACCCACGGGCACATCATCACCGTGCTCGCCAAGGGCAAAAAGAAGATCACGCGGGAAATGGCCCTTGAAGCTTTCAGCAAGCATCCCCGCATCCGCCTGGTGCGGATCGACGACGGCTTCCTGGGCAACGCCAGCCTTTTCCGCTATGCCCGCGACCTGGGTAACCCGCGCGGCGATATGTACGAGATCGCCCTGTGGGAGGACAGCATCGTGGAGAGCGGCGATGATATCATGTATGCCATCAACATCCCGCAAGAGAGCGTTACCATTCCCGAAAGCATAGACGCCATCCGCGCGGCCCTGAAGATGCAGGCCACGTGTGAGGAAGGCACGGCGAAGACAAATGAATACCTGGGAATCGGCAAGTGGAGATAAAAGGTTGCCGCAGCTGCGGCGCTTAGCGCCGCAGCCCCTTTGCGCGATACACAAGAATGGGAGATGCATATGCGGTTTGGGATATATACCCTGGATGATTGCAGCGTTCAAGGGAAAACGGTGCTTTGCAGGCTGGATATCAACCAGCCGGTGGATCGGGAGAAGGGCGCGCTCAAAAGCACGGCGCGGATCGAAGCTTGCGTGCCGACTGTGCGGGAGCTTTCCGCTAAGGGCGCGCGCCTGGTACTGCTTGCCCATCAGGGCAGCGATATCGAATACAAAAACTTTTATACCACCAAGCCCCACGCGCGGGTATTAAGCGAGCTACTGGGCCGCGAAGTGCTGTTTATCGACGACGTATGCGGCCCGGCCGCGCGGGAAAAGATCAAGGCGCTGCGCGATGGGGAAATCCTGCTGCTGGATAACGTCCGCTTTTGCGCGGAAGAGCAAACCCTCTTTGAGCTAAAGCTTTGCCTCACCCATGCGCAGCAGGCGCAAACGGAGGTCGTCCGCAAGCTCGCGCCCTTGGGCGATCTGTATGTATGCGACGCCTTTGCCGCCGCCCATCGGGATCAGCCCACCCTCTGCGGCTTTGAGCAGGTGCTGCCCTCTGCCATGGGCAGGCTGTTTGAAAAGGAATATTGCGTGATCTCGGAGCTCATGGATCGCCCCGCGCGGCCCTGCCTGTTTGTTTTAGGCGGCGCAAAGGTGGCGGACGCCTTCCTTATGATGGATACGGTGCTCAAAAGCGGCGTGGCGGATCGGGTATTGACAGGGGGGCTGGTGGCCAATATCCTGCTGGCGGCCAAGGGCGTGCAGATCGGCAAAGAAAGCCTTGCTTTCATACACAAATCGAATTATGGCGAGTATATCGAAAAATCGAAATCCCTGCTGGAAGCATATGGCGATAAGATATGCCTGCCGCAGGATGGGGCGTACCTGGCGGATGGGGCGCGGTGGGAAGCGCCTTGGGGCGACGTCCCCGCGGATGCATGCATCCTGGATATCGGCTCCAACGCGGCCCATGATTATGCGAACAGGATCCGCGAGGCGAAGACGGTATTCGTCAACGGCCCCATGGGCGTGTTCGAGCAGGCGGAAACGGAGCAGGGCACGAGGATGATATGGGATGCGCTGGGGGAGACCCAAGCCTATACTGTGGTTGGCGGGGGCGATAGCATTACCGCTACCGCAAAGTATGGCAAGACGGCCGCCATCTCCTATATATGTACGGGCGGCGGGGCGCTGATCCGCTTTTTAACCGGCGAAGAGCTGCCTGTCGTAAAGGCGCTGCGCCATGCGGCAAAGGCGTTCCCGCTTGATTAGGTGAGGAATATGGCAAGGTTAACATTTGGTTTTGGCATGGGGACGCAGGCGGTTGAAGCGCCGAAGGAATGCCTGCTGGGCGTTCTTGCGCCCAATGCGGTGGCGATTGGGCTTATAGGAGAAGCGGAAGTGCGGCGCGCGCTGCATGCGCCCATTGCTTCCCCCAAGCTGCGGGAAATCGTAAAACCCGGGGAAAAGATCGCCATCGTCACCAGCGATATTACCCGCCCCCTGCCAACCTACAAGGTTATGCCCGCGCTGCTCGACGAGCTGTATGCGGCGGGCGCGCGGCAAGAGGATATCACCCTCGTATTTGCCCTGGGCGTGCATCGGCCCCATACGGAGGCGGAAATGCGCAAGCTGGCGGGGGAGCGGGCGTTCAGCGAGGTCCGCTGCATCGACGGCGATGTAGGGGACTGTGTTCATGTAGGCACGACAAAGCGCGGCACGCCCGTAGATATCGTGCG
>CAZAZI010000003.1:0-32338 GCA_964489575.1 uncultured Oscillospiraceae bacterium
CCGGGCTTCTTCCCTCCAATACGAAATACGGCGCGTTTTTCGACGCCTCTCCCCTTGCGGCGCAAATCGTAGAAGCCAGTGGCTCCGGGCATTATAGCTCAAGGTTATGTGAACCTGTTTCGCCCCGGGTGTTTGAACGGTTAAAAGAGGCCGGAACCATGCAGCCGGACGCAAGCACCATGCTTCACGCATCCCCCATCCGCGGCGGCTATGTTATCTGGCGGGAGGATGTATCGCAGCTTGCGCGGTTGATCGAGCAGCTCCGCGATACCGGGGCCCAACTGCAGGACGGCGTGGAGCTTTTGGAGGACGAGATCGGCGCAAAATCAAGGCGGCTTCACGTTGAAGAACAAAATAGGCTCTACGACCTGACGCTGCGGCACACCCTGCCCCAGCTTGCGAAAATCAAGCATAACCTCAATGCCGCGCCGCAGGCGGCCGAACGTGAAAAGCTGCGGCTTCTTGGGGAAATCAATGTGCTGGGAACTTACATCAAACGCCGGGGCAACCTTGTTTTGATGGCGGAGGGGCGCGAGGCCGTAACCACGCAGGAGCTTGCGCGCTGCTTTCACGAGTCCTTTGAAAGCCTTGAAGCGGGCGGCGTGCGGTGCGTCCTTTCCATGCAAACCGCCGGCGCGCTGAATCCCGCGCATGCCGTGGTGTTTTACGATTTGTTTGAAGCAATGGCCGAGGCCGCGCTTTCCTCTCTACGCAACGTGTTTGTCACCCTGGCGGATCATGAACATGCTCTGAAACTCTCCGTCGAAACGGAAAGCGACGCGGAGCCGGGGGCTTTTCCTTCTGCGCATTGGCGGGGGGAAACCATTGCAGCCCTTGGCGGCAGCATCGTGTGCGAAACGCAGGCGGCGGGGATATTCCATATCTCGCTGTTCCTGCCGAAAGGGGGCGAGGCGCTATGACCGCATTTTTGCGGTTGTCCGATAGGGGAAGGGCCGCTTTGCTCTCTCTGTTTTTCGCGGCGCTCATAGGGCTGCTCTTTTTGATGATCGTTCGGCGGATGCGGCTTTGTCGCACGCCCGCCTGCCTCCCCCCGATGCTGCTTTTGTTGCTTGCCGGGCTTGACCTTATGTGCCTCTTAGAGTCGCACCACGCCCTGCACACAGGGCACTTTCCGACCACGGCCGGGCATTGGGCGGGCAGTCTGCCCTGGGCCTTGCATGCCTTGCTCCTGTTCGTATCCGGCCTATACTGCGCATGGGGATTGCTGCGGGAAAGGCGGGCGGCCGATAGGGAGATCACACCCGATTCCATCCGCGAAGCCCTGGACAACCTGCCAAGCGGCATTTGCTTTTCGGGGATAAACGGCATCCCGCTGCTTACCAACCTTAGGATGTACGACCTGGCCGAGAGCCTGAGCGGGCACCGTTTGCGTAACGTGGAGGAGCTGTGGCGGGAGCTTTCGGAATGCGGCGGCCGCAACGGCATAGAATGCGTGCAAAGCGGCGCTTCGCCCGCCTTCCGCTTTTCAAACGGCGGCGTGTGGCAGTTTGCGAGAACCGAGCTGACGATTGACGCAGAACGATACGTTCAAACTACGGCGGCGGATATTACAGAGCTCTATACCCTCTCGCAAAAGCTGGCAGAGGGCAACGCCGCCTTGGATGCGCAGCACAAAAGGCTGAAAGCCCTCCTCGCGGAGATCACCCAAATCAAGCGGGAAGAGGAAATTCTCAGCTCCAAGGTAAAGCTTCACGACGAGCTGGGGCGCTGCGTGCTAGCCGGCCGCCGCTCACTTATGCAGGAGGATTCCGGCGAGGGAGTCGAACCTGTGCTCAGGCTGTGGCACGAAACAATGGAAAAACTGGAGAGCAGCTTGGGCGATGCGGATAATCCCCAAGACGATACCCTGCGCCAGCTTACGGATGCGGCGGCGGCCCTTGGCTGCGTTATCGAATTTGAAGGCGAGCTGCCAAAAAGCGGGGATATCGCCTATCTGCTGCTCAGCGCCGTGCGCGAGGCCGTTACCAACGCGGTACGCCACGCGTTTGCCGACCGGGTCACAGTTCGCCTTAGCGGAGAAGACGGTGTGCTGGCGGTGCAAATCACGGATAACGGAACCAAGCATCCCGACGCCATCGTCGAGGGCGGGGGGCTTATGAATCTACGGCGTAGGGTGGAGCGCGCGGGCGGTGCCATGGAGACCATGTGCGCGGGCGGCGTGCGGCTGTTCCTGCGGCTTACGACGAGGGGGAAATAAGTATGGTGAATGTGCTAATCGTGGATGACCAGCGCACGGCGCGGCAAATACTGGAGGACGCCGTTTTAAGCAACGCAGATCGTTACCGCTTGGTACGCTCCATTGAAAACGCTTCCATGGCCGAAATGTACTGCATGCGCGGCGGGGTGGATTTGATCCTTATGGACGTTTATACCGCCCACCGGGAAAACGGGCTGGAAGCCGCGGCAAAGATCAAAAAGAACCACCCAAGAATCAAAATCATCATCGTGACCTCCTTGCCCGAACACAGCTTTATCCAAAAAGCGCGGGCGGCGGGCTGCGAGAGCTTTTGGTACAAAGACGTGTGCGAGGAAGATTTGCTCAGCGTAATGGATCGAACCATGGCTGGTGCGTCCATCTACCCTGACGCCGCGCCGGTGCTGCAAATCGGCGAGGCGAAAAGCGTCGAGTTTACCAAGCGGGAGTTGGAGGTGCTGCGAGAAAAGGTCAACGGCTGTTCCAACCAGGAAATCTGCCAGCGGCTTAATATCAAAAAATCCACCTTAGATTATCATATGAACAATATCCTCTCCAAAACCGGCTATCCCAACACCGTGCGGCTTGCGATGGATGTGGTGGAGCAAAAGTTTATTATCCCCGAGTTTTAGCAGTGAAGCTTGCCGCGCCGCTCTTATGGGCGGCGCGGTATTTATTTGGAAAAAATCCTTAAAAAGCGCTCGAACCTGTACTTTTGCTTGGGGCGCTTTTTTTGTTTGCCTGCTAAGGTATAGGCGTAAGAGCATATCTACCCTTATCCTGGCAGAAAGCGAGGTGCGCGCGGCTTGAGAAACATCGTGGTCAGCATACCCAACAACCTCCTCTCCGGCGGCCTTTGTCTGTATTTGCAAAAGGAGCCCGGCTTTCGCGTTTTCCGTGAGGATCGGCTGGAACAGCTTACGGATACCTGCGTCGCGGCAGGCGCGGATGTCCTGCTGGCCGAGGTGCGCCACTATTTCCCCTATACCGTGGCGAACTGGCTGACGCGCTCCGGGGCCGTTAAAGAACAGCTGCCGCAATGCAGGATCGCCTTTGTAGTGGACGAAAACTCCAGCCCCGAGGTGGCCGAGGAGGTCAAGCGGGCAAAGGGCAAAGGGCTGATCGACGCCTTTTTCTACGGCACCGTGTCCGGCGAGTATGTGACCGCCGTCGTCGGCAGCCTTTGAGAGAAGCAAAGAAGGCCGTCAAAGCCGCAGGCTTTAACATAGCTCCTTGTTGAAATGCCGAAGGCCCAAGGGATTTCCACAAGGATTCTATATAAAAATCAATGGCAGCGAAAAGCGAAGGAGGAAACTATGGCATTTTGCAGCAATTGCGGCGCACAGATCAAGCCGGAAACAAAATTCTGCGACAACTGCGGTACGCCTGTGCCTATTGCCGCGCATGAACCAGAAATAGGGCAGGCTACGCCCGCGCAGCCCCAAGGAGTCTATACGCCGCCCACACAGCAAACGCAAAGCAGCTACACCCCGCCCACGCAACAGGTGCAGAGCAGTTATGCTCCGCCCGTGCAACAGGTGCAGGGAGATTATGTCCCACCCGTGCAACAGGTGCAGGGCAGTTATTCTCCACCTGCTCAGCAACCGCAGGGCAGTTATACGCCCCCCGCGCAGCAGGCGCAGGGCAGTTATTCTCCACCTACCCAGCAACCGCAGGGCAGTTATACGCCCCCCGCGCAGCAGGCGCAACCTAGCTATACCCCACCCACGCAGCAGGCGCAGGGCAACGACGCAACGCCCACGCAACAGGCGCAAGGCGGCTATGCCCCGCCCACCCAACAGGCCTATGCCGCGCAGGCTGCTTATAGCGCGCCGCAAACAGCCCCCAAGCAAAAGAAACCCTTGGACAAAAAGCTGCTTCTTTTTGGCGGCATAGGCATTGCGGCCATTCTCATCATCGTGCTGATCGTATCGCTTTTGGGCGGCAAGAGCGATCCCCATGTGGGCATATGGAACGGCACGAAGCTGGAGGCGCAGGGCGTTGCCCTCGACGTCAAGGAAGTCATGGGCGGCGGCTTTATTTTTGACATCCAGGAAAACGGCAAATGCGCGCTGACCATTGGCCCCGAGAAATTGAACGGCACATGGGAAAAGAACAAGGACGGCATTTTAATCAAAGCCGGCGCGTTCACTTTCGACTGCAAGGTCAAGGGCACGACCATGGTCATTGAAAACTATGCGGATTCCGGCATGACCCTGACATTGGAGAAAGAAGGCGGCAAGGGCGGTAAAGGCGGCGCAACGCCCGATGATCCAAACCTTGGCGTTTGGAAGGTAGTATTCGCCGAGATGTGGGGCGTGGAAACGGATATCAAAGACGTTTTTGAGAACGGCTTTACCATCGAGTTGCTGGATAAGGGCAAGTGCAAGCTGAATATAGACGGCACCGAGGGCAACGGCAAGTGGACCTTGGAAAACGGCGTGCTCCACATCAAGGGCGGCGGCCTGGATTCCAGCGGTACGCTCAAGGATGGCATGCTCGTTCTGGAAGATGTGTTAGGCACGGGCTTGAAGCTGAAATTCCAAAAGGAAGGGGCGCAAGCGGTTATCGCAAGCGCCAACGACCCGTCTTCATCCGGCCTTCCTTTCGGTTCAGACGAGGAGGGGATGGCCGCCGCCTTCCAATCCCCCACTACGGCCATTGAAGTGGATAGCTACTGGTATGGAACGGCGATCCTATCGAACTTCACCCCCGCAAACCGCGCCGCCGAGGTGGAAGGGGCCAGCGATGTATGGGGCTATATCGGCACCGCGAACAACGGGCGCACTTACTTTGAAGTGTATGATTCGCCCGAAATGGCGGACACGCCGACACTCTCCTTGTATATCGACCTGTATGATACGTTTTTCAACGCGGAGATCGGCGATGAGGACGCATGGCTGATCGGAACGTATCTTGACGAAAGCGATGCATACTACTTCTCCCCCCTGCTTGAGAACGGCGCGCTGCGCATCGATTACCGCAGCGAAGGAAAGAACACCTCCTACGACATTTTAATCTTTTTGCGGGAGGACGGCGCGCCTTGGGACGAGGAGAACGATCCGCTGCCCCCGGGCTATGACGAATATAAGGCGGCGCATAATGATGGCGAAACCGCCTCCGACGTGGGTGCGTCCAAACCAGCGCAGACGGAGCTTCTCACAGCCGCTCAACTGCGGGAAGCCTATGACGCCATGGACCCTTCCGGCATGACGTATGAGGAGGTGCGCGATCTCTATCTGAACGGCGTTGACGGCGAACGGGAGGAACGGGATAACCCGGATATTCACGCATATGTATGGTACGCGGCGGAAGGGACGGAAAAGCGCGTGTATGTCTCCTTCAAGAAGAACGCGGCTGGTAAATACGTTTACACCAGCAGAAGCATCAACAATATCTCATAGGCAACCGGCGGATTTCTAAAAGGGAAGCGATGTTCATGCGTACTTTTCTAAGCAATATATGGAGAGCGCCTTGCGCGCGGCGCACCGGCATAAAAGCAAGCGCGCTTCTCATGCTGGCGATTCTGCTGCTTTGCGCGGGCTGCTCCGCGCAAAGCAGCGGTAACGGCGCCTTGCGCGACAAGCTGTTGCAGGGCGTGGAGGATGCGCGCAAGCAAAGCCCCGCGCCCGAGGCCTTGGCCCCCTTGGGCGCGGCAACGCCGCCCGCAGAAACGATCGACCTTGCCGCATCCCCTTGGGCGGAGAAGCTCGAGGGCGCATGGGTGGAAGTAAGCCGCTTTGCCGAGCCCGAGAGCCTTTCGATCCTCTTCTTTACAGAGGATGGGCGCGTCTATGTAGGCGTTGAAAACTACTGGGCCATGCTCGAGGGTGAGGCCATAAGCCATGACGCATGGGCGCTCGAAAACGGCGCGCCGCAATACATCGACAATACTAGCGGCGATGTTGGGCGTATCGAGCTTGACGCGGACGGGGCGCTGATCGTGAAATGGGGAAACGGGTTTTCATGGATATACGCAAGGCCCGATACCCCGCGTGCCACGAGCCTTTTGATGGGGGGCAGCTATGCCGGCTATTTCGATCTGGCGGAAAACGTAAAGCTTGCCTACCTGCTTTTGGGTGAGGAGCTTTCAGGCGACGAGGCGTATGCCACGATTTGGCTCAACGATGCGGTTTGGATCGACCGTGACGACCAGGAGCGCATCGCCCAATACGGCCTTGAGGACTATTTTGCCGATTATGACGATGAGTATTTCATCGTCAGCGACGATCATGCCTGGCGGCCTTTGTTCGTGATGCCTGAAGAGACGGTCTTTTGCATCGTAAGCTACAACGACAAGGGCGACGTACTTCATGAATCGGTAGATTTTGCGGCCTTTTTGGAGCTTGCGGAGGAAAGATCCAGTGAGGATTACGAACATCCCTTGCTCGTATATTACTACGACGAGGGTACGGACAGCATAGTTTTTGCGATCAGGGAAGTATATCTGGCCTGATCAACGATACGCCAATAAAAAAATAAGAGGAGGCTTTACCATGCGTTATTCCATCGAAGGCGGCTCTTTGCCCGCCGTACTCATCCAGCTCGATCCCGGCGAATCCATCATCAGCGAATCCGGCGGGCGCACCTGGTCCAGGGGCCCCATCGCCGCAGAAACCACCTCTGAAGGCGGCGCGGGCAAGGCCATAGGCCGCCTGTTTACGGGCGAGAGCCTGTTCATGTCCCGCTACACGGCGCAGGGCCCCGCGGAAATCGCCTTTTCCTCGTCCTTCCCGGGCAGCATCGTGGCCCGCACGCTCCAGCCGGGCGAAAGCATCATCTGCCAAAAGAGCTCCTTCCTCTGTGCCACCTATGGCGTGGAGCTGGCGGTGCACTTCCAAAAGAAGCTGGGCGCGGGCCTTGTGGGCGGCGAGGGTTTCATCATGCAGCGCGTAACCGGCCCCGGCATGGTGTTTTTAGAAGTGGATGGCCATTGCCAGGAATACGACTTGCAGCCCGGCGAGCCGCTTATCTGCGATACCGGTGTGCTGGCCATTATGGACGCCACCTGCCAGATGGATGTACAGATGGTCAAGGGGGTAAAGAACATGCTCTTTGGCGGCGAGGGTTTATTCGATACGGTCATCACAGGGCCGGGCAAGGTCTATTTACAAACCATGACCATCGCCAAGCTCGCCAAACTCATGGTTCCGTATCTGCCCTTCAAAAAGTAAAGCAAGGCGGCGTTTGTGCCCATAGGGCAAAACGCATGGCTCATTGCTCAAAGGCTGAAAGCCTAAGGGCTTTCGGCAGGCAAAGCGCCGGGGCGGCAACGCCCCGGCCGCCCTGTTTTCCGCCCGTTTGCGGCGGGGCCAGGCAGGGCGGAATCGGAGGCCTGCTATGACGAAGCTATGTACGCAGTGCGACAGCGCGTTGAATCCGGAAAGCAAATTCCGCCATAATTGCGGCGCGGCAGTTCCGGAAATCGCCGTACCGAAGCGCTCCATCAGCAGCCGCAGGGCAGTTGCAGTATCGGCTGCACGAACAGCGTAGGTTGAAAATGACTGCTATGAAATGGTTGTGTATACGCATTGCCGCGTTGATCCTGTGCCTCATGCTGCTTATGGGATGCTCTGAAAGGGGCGGGAATATGTTAAAAAACGAGGAAGCCATAACCGGCGGCCTTGTGGATCGGACGAACCCCAACGCGCCTAAATTCATCCTTTCAAAGGATATAAGCGCCTTCGCGTACGAGTTTAACTGCGATTTTTTCAGGCATTACGGCCGGCGGATCACGTATAGCTATTGCTCCTTCAGCCTAACGCGGCAGGAGGATGGCGCTTTGTGTACGGGCTGGGGGTACGGTGATTCTAACGCCGTTTTTGACTTTGAATTTATAGCGCCCCTATCCTCGCTCGACGCGCTGCAAGCCGTGATCGACGAGCACGCTTTGGCAAAGGCCAACGGCATAGACCAAACCGTCCGGGGCATACCGGATCATGGCGGCGCGTCCTTGCGGGTGGCGTACGCATCAGGCGAGCGTATCTACGCTTACGATAACCGGTCGGCGGTCATCGCTTCCCAAGCCACGCTTGCCCTGTTCGACTTTTTCCATGAGCTTGCGCGGGATGCGGATTGCGACTTCCTCCATACCGAGGAAGAGATCAAGGCATTCCAAGCTCATATTGCGGGGCGCTGGGAGGATATGGAACACACGGCCACGCTGGTGCTCCATGGCGATTCCATAAAAGTCTACGCGGGTGAAACGCTCACAGACGATACGACCTATTACCTTGCCTACGATAAGCTCTACAACAAACAGGGGGAAAACGGGCGTTTTGCCCGATACGCACGCATCGAGTGGCGCGACGGCTGCCTCATCGGCATTGAGGAGGGAGGCGGTGAAACCGAGTTCTATTATTTATTTGAAGAGCATGCGGAACAACCCGAGACGCCTGTTGTACCCACGGAAGGGCCCTAACCGACGGGCTTCTTGGAGGAGGATATCAGGAAAACGGCCTTCGTATTTGCTAAGCCGCCGCAAAGCGTTTCGGAGGAGAAGCTCTACAGGGCCACACTGGGGCCCCCGGGAAAACAGCTGCGCAGGATGTATGCATATTTCTCTTTAGAACGCAGCCGCACGGAGATTGCCCGGGCAGAGGCCGTGAGTTTCCGATTTCATAGAGCAGGGTGTTCGGGGCCTTAGACGCTATTTAAACGAATAACAGCCCCTCTGCGGGCGCCGGCAGTAGTGCGTCGGCGCCCGCTGTCATGATATTGGTCTATGGCATTGCTTAGATTGAGCGCCTTATCCGAAATGCGGAAGGCGTCCCAAAGGAGCTGCGCGAATTCAAGGCCTGTTAAGTCCAGGGCCCTACGTTTCTTTTCGCTTGGATAGCGGCGCCTTTTGCGGTATAATGATGCAAAACAAGCACCAGCAATTTGCAAGGCGGGCCTACCAATGGAAACAGATCTATCAAAACGCAAAGATAGTACAACCGCGCTTTTAGATGGCATCTTCAAAGCTTCCACGCTAAATAATTTCCTAAAAGAACACGGGGAGGCCTTGCAGCTCCCCACACTTCCCAAATATCTGGAGGCATTGTGCCGGGAAAAAGGAATGATGCGTGCAGAGGTCGTACGGCGGGCCGGCATTGATCGTTCCTTTGGCTTTCAGATATTCCAAGGAGCAAAAAATCCATCTCGCGACAAAGTGATCCAGCTGGCTATCGGGTTCGGACTTGGCTACGAGGAGGCGCAGGCTCTTTTTAAGATTGCCCAAAAGCCCGCCCTGTACCCCAAAATCAAGCGCGACGCTGCTATTATTTATTGTCTAAACAAGCATTTGAGCTTTACGGACACACAGGCCGTTCTTTCCGGCTTGGGCGTGGCTGTTCTTGGGAAGGAGCGAGACTGCTGATGGAAGAACAGCGTATAGAATCCTATATAAAAGAGTTTCTCAATGGTTTCGACGATAGCTTCTTCCCCGCATCCTTTTTAAATGATTATGAGGCGGAAGCGTGCCTTGGTCATAGCCCATGGAACGAAACCTTGCTTGTGCGCAGCCGCGGCACCGGCGTGCAGGCTGTCGCCAAGTGCTACGACAGGCAGCTGATCGGCGGATACGGCGAGGGGGATTTGCTTCGCCGCCTGTTGCATCCGGCTCTCCCCGCGTTCATCGCGGAATATAAAAACGATCATATGCTCTGCGTTGTGCGGGAATACGTGCAAGGCGTTACGCTTGCGGATGCTGTGAACGCCAATCCGTTTACCAGGGAACAGGTGCTGGATACGGGGCTTCAACTATGCGATATCCTGCAATATCTCCACGCGCAAACGCAGCCGATCATCCACCGGGATATCAAGCCGGAAAACATCATACTAAAAGAAGACGGCAGGATTGCGCTGATCGACTTTGGTATTTCCCGTGTTTTTGATAAAAGCGCCAAGAACGATACGCTAAAGTTCGGAACCGTCTCTTTTGCGCCGCCGGAGCAATACGGCTTTGCCCAAACCGATTGCCGTTCGGATATCTTCTCGCTCGGCATGGTGCTGGGCTTTCTGCTAACGCGGAACATGGAGCTTGACGCAATGCTTGGCGGCATTGATGAGCGCGCGCTTCGACGCATCGTTGGCAAATGCACCGCCTTTGCGCCAAAAGACCGTTATGCAAACGTGTCCGCCTTACAACGTTCCTTATCGGCGCAACTGCCGGCGCGCCGCAGGAAGCGCCGGGTCGCGGGCGGCATTCTCGGTGCGGCGTTGCTCTTAGGCATCGTATTTGCTTCCATTTCGATCATACGATCGGCCAACAAAAGCGAATTCGACGATGTAAACCATATCCCCGCCTATCTCATCACCGACGAGGCGATCGCAGCGCAGGCCGCAGGCTATCTGAATGAAAAATACGGCACCGCCCTGTTCTCAGGCAACGCGCAAGTGGCGGATATCGGCTATATCCGCAGCCTTCTCGTAGGCATCTACGGCTATGACGAAGCATATGCCAACGGCAAGCCGGCGGCCATGCCGCCCGTGGAGACGGAGGATAGCTTTCTGCCGTGGAGCTTTGAAGATTCACAAACCATACCGCTGGATATGATGGTGTATTTTGCCGTCAAAATATACTGGCCCGAGGTGGTAGTGGATTGGTCGGGCCTAAAGGACGATACGGGCGAATACCCCGGCATACGGGTGGCGAGGCCCTTTGCTGAAAAGAACGGCATTTATGATAACGTGAACCGGCCGGATCCTATCACCGTAGGCGATGCGGCCGTGATACTCTACAACGCCGACCGCGCTTATGGCGATGATCTTCCTCCGCGGCTTAAAAGCGTTTATCAACCCGCGGCAAAGCCGATTTCAGCCCTGGGCTTTACGGAGCCCCTCATAGAACAGGCGGTGCGGGCCGTTCTTGGCAAATCCAAAACCGACCCGGTTTCAGCACAAGAGCTATCCTTCGTGGAGGGCCTGTATGTTTTCGGGAATACCGTGTCCAACAATCAGGATAGCTTCTACGCCTCCGCAAACGAGTGGTATTCATCGGGCGGTCGGTCCAAGGGCAGCATCGCCTCTTTGGAGGATGTAAACCTGCTGCCCAATCTGCGCATTCTGTGCCTGGCCGCGCAGCAGCTTACCGACATTTCGCCTCTAGTATCGCTGCCGCTTCTGGAAAAGGTGGAGTTCAAGCACAACCGAATTACCGATATATCAGTACTCGCCTCTCTACCCGGCCTTACCGCCGTGGGTCTGAATGGCAACCCGGTTTTAAATATGGCTCCGCTTGGCGAATGCGCCAATCTCCGCTTCCTGGACCTGTGCGACGTGAAGGGTTATGACCCGGCTTTCTTACGCGAGTTGGGCGATTTTGAATTTCTGGATATTGCCAACGATACAGATAGCTTTGCGAACCTCGGAACCCGCCGCGTGCGGGAGCTGAAACTCGGCTACTCCGAATTGGACTCCCTAAGCTCCTTCTCCGGCGTTGCGGGCCTTACATCCCTAGAGGTCAAATACAGCAAGCTGGCCAGCCTAAGCGGCATTGAGGCGCATCGGGAGCTGACCTATCTGAATATCGCCGGGTGCCCTATAGAAGACCTTTCCCCGGCGCTGCTTTTGCCCGATCTTAAAACGCTGGTGATCAGCGAGGATATGCGCCCAGCGCTGGCGGCCTTAGGCGCTGCCGCTTTTGAAGTGACTTTCGAGTAACCGTTTTCCCGCCAAGTATAATCATTTCACAAAAAGCCCCTTGAGTCTGCCGCTAGCAAACCAAATGGGCGTTTTGTTTTGCTACAATTTAATATGTAAAAAATATATCCTGAAATCCAATCCGAACGGCCGGCGTTTCTTCTGCAACTTTACGCAAAAAGGCGTCCTGCCATATCTGATAGGATAGGGCCATCAAAGCAAGGAAGGCATTCAAGTGAAACGCTCTCTTTCGCTGATAATTGCCGCCGTATTGATGGTGGCCATGGCGGCGCGCGCAACCCCGGCTTCCGTATCAGAAAGCACACCCGCACCCATCGTGGCTTTGCAGGGGAGCTTGCGGGTATGCTAATGCGTTAAAAAACGGATTGCAGCAACATGAACGAGCCGATGACCCTGTGGAAGGATGATGGCTATGACAATGGAAGCCAAGACGCTGCTAAACGAAAATATCGAACTGTTCCGTGAGGCGCTGCGGGGCTTTGAGGCGTACAGCTTTTGTGCGGATGTGCGAAGCCGCATGGACGCGCGAGGCCTCTCCGCCTCCGCGCTGGGGGAGCGAATGCTGGTTAGCCATACCATCGTGGATAAGTGGCGGCAGGGCAAGGCCAGGCCCAACGGCAAGGAGCGCATGAAGGAGCTGGGCATGGCGCTTAGCATGGACGCGGAGGAGTTGGACGCGTTCCTCTACCGCAACGGCTACCCTAAGCTGTACGCGAAAAACCCGCTGGACAGCGCCGCCAAGCTGTTGCTGTTCAATAGCGCCGGCCGGGCGGATGTGGTGGATATGTACAGGGAACTGATCGGCCGGCTGGGCCTTGCAAATTATGCCCCGTCCGAGGAGGCGCTGCCGCTTAAAACCAGCGTTTTGAACGCGGAGCTCATGGAGGCGGCCCGGCAAGGGCAGATCAGCGACTGGTTCCGCGCGTGCGAAAAGAATTTTACCGGGGGCGCAAAGACCCTTTTGCCGGATATGCGCATCATTCGCTATCTGCTTCTGTACCTGGGGGAATCCACCATCCACGAAATGGCGGCCACTGGCGAGCTGCCGGGTAACGCTCAAAAACCTCTTATATCCCCTTGTGGGCGGCAAGGCGGTGCATGTACGCGGGCTTCGCGAGAAGCTAATCGCATTCGGCCTGTATGCCAACATGACGGAGGATGAGCTCGATGTGTTGTTGGTATACGCTAAGCTGCGCCCTGTTTCCAACCCAATCTCCCGCGCCGACCTGGCCGTACTCTCGGTGCTGCGCGAAGCCCATGAGCGCTATCCATTCTATGAGCATGAGAACCTAGACCGTATCGTAAGGCAGCTATCCGCATCCAAGGAATTATATGATATGACCCTGCTGCCGGAATATGAGGCGCGGCTCCATAGCGCCGGGCAACGGGCCGCTTATTATGAAAAAGCCGTGCGTACAGAGGATGAGCGGCTATTTGAAGCGCGTTATACTTCTTATTCCGACAGGGGCGTCATGGATTACGTGCGGGATGTGCTCGCGCTCCTGTGCGCGGAAGAACTGCTGGCCGAAGCCGAGGCAATGCCCCTCCTTGCGTTGATACAGCGCACGGAGGCGGGTATGTCCATATGGAGTATGAAGTGATGCGAAAAGGAGAACGCGTATGGAACTGACCGCGGCAATACTCGCCAAAGCCGTAATGCGCCGCACGCGCTGCCGGCGGGCGCGTAAAACTCCGTCGCCGGGGGCCGGGATCGTGTGAAGAGCCTTAAACGCCCCACGCCAAGCGGATGATCAAATAATATTTTGGAGGAAAGAAAATGAAACGGTTTTTAGCGGTACTATTACTCGCTCTGCTGCTTGCTTCATTGACGGCGTGTTCCGGGCAACCCACCCAGCAGGCCGGCGATTCGGCTGCGCCCCAGCAAGAAACCTTCAGCACCGAAGCCGCCTTACCCGCCGGCAAGGACTTTAAGCTGGGTGACGAGACCTATTCCCTTGAAAAATGGGTAGCCCTGCCCGAATATGATACGGATACGCAAACCGGCGTCGGCCTTTGCTTTGTGCAAAGGGAAGGCGTCGCACCCATTCTCATATCCGGGGGCAGCTATAAAAGCCTCATCGATATGACGTTGGATATGGGTGGTACGCCGCTTTCCACAAGCAACATTAGCTTCATCAAGGCTGAGGACGCGCCGGGCTATGCGGCGCGTGTAACATTTGAATTCGCGATCCCCAAAGGCGCTGCGCTGCCTACCGGCGGCACGATCTTTCATACCGGCGAAAATGTGGAAATTTCAATCGGCCTTTCCACGCTGGAGGCGTTGCCGATAGAAGCCGCCCCGGCAGCGGAAACGGCCCCTGACGCGGCGCCCGCCTCCGATGATTTCGGCAAAGAAGCGTTTTTCGGCGAATGGCTGCTTACATCCATCATCTTCCGCACGCCGGACGCGGATAATGGAATCTACGCGATTGACGCCACCATGAACATATCCGAGGGCTTTGAATATGGGCGGGATTTGGTGCTGCGAAAGGATATGAAGATGGTCTCGTTCGTCGATTTGAGCGCGCTCATCGACGCGGTGCCAGAACTGCCCTTTGCGATAAACGACCTTGACCTGAAAGATTACGCAGGATGGACGTATGCAAACGGGACGATAACCCTCACCTATGGCGGTCCCGCGTTTGAGGCGGTTTATGATGAAGCGTCCAAAGAGCTGCGCTTGACGTGCAGCGGCGAAGTGGCGATCCTCCCCGGCGCCGCAAATGGCATAGCAACGCAAACAGGCGCCGTGCTGATCGATATTACGATGGTGTTCAAGGCCAAATAGGAGGGATTCGGCGTGGGGATCTTGGAATTTCTAAATAAAAAGGCTCCATCGCAAAAGCCGCCGGGCAACTATAGCCGCTTAATTGCCACGCAAGTAAGCGTGCCACGCGGACGCCGGCCGCGTGCCCATTCCCTGTTTTCATTGCGATTTGAGCCGCCTACGGCCGGCGGCGAAATGGAGGGCTGGTATGGCGGGTAAGATCATTTTCGAGGTCACGCGCGGCACGCTGGCTGGGCAAACGTTTGAATATGGCGAAAAAACCCGCGTCTTCATTGGCCGGCAGGAGGATTGCGGCATCGTGGTGTCCGAAAACGCCGTATCCCGCTACCACTGCGTACTGGAAATCACGCCGCCCGAAGTCAAATTACAGGATTTCGGCAGCCTAAACGGCACCTTCCTCAACGGTGAAAAAATTGGCCAGCGGGATCGGGCGCAATCCTGGGAGGAAGCGAAGGGTGAGGCACGCGAAGAATTTATCCTGCGCAGCGGCGACGTACTGGGCCTTGGTGCAAATGCGAGCTCCGTTGCGTGATCGAGGGCATAGGGGCCTGCGCCGCTTGCGGCGCGGCGCTAGCCGCGGGCATATCCGGAAGCGCAACCGTGCCCGAGGGCGAAGATCGCGCGCCTATGCACTACAATACCGACGGAAAGCACATCTGCGAGGATTGCTGGCTGATCGCTGAGAAAGAGCGGCTGGAAAAGCGTATCCAAGAGAAAAATGAAAAAGAAGCGGCCGAACGAAAAGCCGCCGAAGAGGCCCGTATCGCCGCCATAGAAGCGGAGCGCAAGCGCAAGGAAGCCGAGCGCAAGCAAAAAGAAGCGCGGGAGAAAAAGCGCGGGGAGGACGCGGCGGCGGTGAAAGCCGAGGCCGCGCAAATCGCAAAGGAGAAGGCTGAAAAAGAACGCAAAGAAAAGCAAGCGCAGGCCGCCGCCCAAAAAGCCGAAGCCGAACGCAGAGAAGCCGAGCGATTAGCCCGCGAGCTTGCCGCCAAGCTAAAGGCGCAGCAGAAAAGGTGCGACGGCTGCGGAAAGCTGTTTGCCCCCAAGGCGCCGGATAACAACCTTTGCATAGAATGCCTTGCCGACCGCGCCAAGGTGCTTGACGGCATCCTCAAGGCCATGCTGGGCGGCGCGCAGGCGGCAAAGCCCGCGGAGAAGCCTATCGGCCCTTCGCCCGTGAAGGGCTATCAGAAGGTAAAATTGCTCGGCAAGGGTGGCATGGGCGAGGTTTGGAAGGTGCGCGATGCGGATACCGGCCAGTATTACGCGTTAAAGACCATGCTGCCCGCTGTCAAGGCGGATGAAACCGCGGTCAAGCTTTTTTTGCGCGAGGCGAGCGTCGCGCAGGCGCTCAGGCATAAAAACGTGGTTTCCACCTACCAATCCGGCAGCGCCAACGGCGTGTTCTATATTCTGATGGATCTATGCGAAGGCGGCAGCGTGGACGGACTTATGGAGAAAAAGGGCGGCAGGCTTTCCCTGGAGCAAGCCGCTTGGATTACCCTGCAAATCCTTTTAGGCCTTGATTATGTGCATAACGTGGACCTTACGGCGGATATCAAGAAGGGAATATTTAGGGGAACGATGAACGCACATGGGGTGGTGCATCGTGATTTCAAGCCGGGAAATATCTTCCTTTCAGATCATTCAGACACGGCCGTGGCCATGGTGGCGGATTTTGGCATGACAAAAGCCTTTGACGCGGCGGGGCTTTCAAAAATCACCAAAACCGGCACGGTCATGGGAACGCCGGTGTTCATGCCGCGCCAGCAGGCCGTCGATTTCAAGTACGCCAAACCAAGGGACAGAAGGGATTTGCTATCGTCAACATCATCGTAGGTGTGATCCTGGTCATGGCGGGCTTTGCCATGTTTGGCGACCCCAGTGTGGGCCCCGGCGGCATCATCAGCCTCGCCCTGGGCGGCGCGTTCTGGGGTGTGGGCGCATGGGCGCTTTCTACGCTTAAAAAGCACATGGATGATGAGATGCGCGTAAAAAAGGTCTGTAGCTGGAACCGCATCTGCTTTATCCTCTCGGCGCTCGTGCTGGCCGTTTGTACCGTGCTGCCCATTCTTGGTACGATGGGCTTGCTATAGGATTCGTTTACTGCTGAAAGGGGGCTCGGGGTATGAAAAACGCGGATATGACCGATCGGGAGCTGGAGACAAAGCTTTGGGGCGATGACTTGGACGCCGCTTTCGCGGATGTGACCGATGCGGATTTCGACAGGCTGCTCGTGCGCGTATACGATGCCAACGGTTACCCCTACATGGATGAATTTGAATACATCGACGCCTGCATCTGCAACCGCGGCGTGGAGAAACGGCGGGCTGTGTTCCACGCCTGGCGAAATGC
Organism: uncultured Oscillospiraceae bacterium; assembly: GCA_964489575.1. GTDB lineage: Bacteria > Bacillota > Clostridia > Christensenellales > CAG-138 > Pelethousia. Next base: position 17,004 of record CAZAZI010000003.1, read on the forward strand.
GCATGATCACGACACTCCAATGCTTCATCATGAAGAATGAAAGCGCATTCCGTGCCGGGCGGAAGCTCAAGCTTGACGGGAGAAGCCAATGAAGCGCTTTATCGTACCTACAACCACACTGATGCTCAATGTCTCCTTTTCAGGCCGGGCGGCTCTTCCTTTGCATGGAACATGGGGATGGCGAACAGGCCGTTGCCGGCTATAAATGTAAACTCACAAAACAGGAAACGGATATTGTCGACGGGGTCATCCAGGGGAAGAACAACGCGCAGCTGCCAACGCGCCGGGCTTATCGGAAAACACCATAAAACGCATATCCGAAGCATCTACCGCAAAGCGGGCGCAAACAGCCGCACCGCGCTTTCCTATATCCTGATGATGCGCTGCGCACATAAGAACGATTAAAGCCACAGATTGGAGCTTTGCGGCGGATGCGGGGCTTTTTTTAGAATATCACCCAATCGGGTGATATTCGTTTTCCCTCCCGGATGATACCCTATTACAAAAGGAGATTGCCTTTTCAAGGATAGGAAGGCCGCCCTTGATCTTACAGAAGCCTCTAAGTGATAGCTTGCGGCGGGCGCGGCGTATGCCCGCCGTCAAAACAGGATAGCCGCCATATAAGGCAAGGAGGTTTTGCATGTATCACAAAAACCATACGGCAGGAATAATGAAGATCATAAAGTCCGGCAAAGGCCGTACAGCGTGTGCAGGAAACCAGTACAGTTTTACCATGTGCCGACGGTGCATCGCCCTGCTGCTGACCGCCTGCCTCCTTCTTCCGATGCTGGCAGCCTGCGGGAAGAGTGGGCATACGGCCGCCAAGCCGAATGAGGGAAAGCTCACGCCGGAAAACACGCGCGTAGGTTCGGATACGCTATCGCTGAGCCTGGGGCAGTATCCGCTTGAAGGAGAGGCCGAATGCCGCATTGCGCCTGTGGAGAATCCGCCGCCGCTCCCGGGAGCGGACATCCGGGCCTATTCCTTCGAGATCGACACGCAAGAGGATCTCCTTTCCGTCATGGAGCTGACCATTCCATTCGATGACGCCGCCCTGCAAGAGCAAAGCCCCCAGGGAAATATCGCGGCGGCCTATTACAACGAAGAAACCACCGCTTGGGAGCCGGTGCCGTTTCGCATCAACGAGGATACGCGCACCATCACCATCTATACGGATCACCTCTCCGTTTACGGCTGCTTCGAGGTGACAAACCCCAATACCCGCGAGGCCTACGCGGCCTATGCTATCCCCGCCTTTGCCATGACCGGCATGATGGGAAATGCGGACCCCAACAGCATTATCACCACGGCGGTGTCTAATGGGGGAACGCCCGGAGACGACGCGGTAGAGGCGGGCCTTTCTATTATGGATAAGGTGCTCAACCTAAGCATCGCCGGGGTGGATACCGCCGCTTTTCTAAGTGAGCTGGGCGGCTCCACCGGGGCGGCCGGCGCATCCTTATTGGGTGATATCGGCAAGCGGCTGGGCGACCTGGGCCTCCTATGCTCCATCGCGCAGGTGGGCTACGGCATGTACAATGTCTATAACGGCAAAACCGACGCCGTGTTCCCTTGCTATGCCGACGCCCTCAAAACCGGAGTGGGCTACACCGGGGGCAAGTTGGGGGGGCGTCTGTTCAGCGTAGCGATGGTAGGCGTTCTGGCCATTGAATATTCCATCAACACCTTCGCGCAGGAGGCGCTCTCCGGTCGAAAGGATATTTATAACGAAGCCTACCGGCTCTACTATGACAGCCCAGGCGTGAAGCGCAGCGCCCGGGATTGGGCGGCGATCCTTATCAAGGCTAAGGAGGGGGCCGCTTCCGCCGAGCGCTATCAGCTGCGGGTGGAAGGCCTGGTGCAGCGGTATGCGGATGAATTCTGGCAGGATGAACTTCGGATAGCGGAATATCAGGAGCAGGCGCAAACGCATGGCTTCACGGGGGGCGGCGGCTTAAACGAGAGAATCAAGGCGGAGATCACCAACGACTTTAAGCTGGGGCTGTACCGGGGTGTGCTGCAGGACGCTTTTAAGCTCATCGCCCAGAAGGAAGCGATGGCGGCGGAGCGGGCGCTCCTGGCTGAGCTGGACTTCATGAAGGCGAAGCTGAATACCCCCTGCGCCCTGGAGCTTTACGACGGCACTTTAAGCGAAACCAAGCCCCATTCCCATTTGGCCGGGGCCAGGGCTGCTATCAAGCTGCCTGATACGGTAACGGGCGCGGAGGCTTGGAGCGCGATCTTAGACGAACAGGGCAATGGCTCGATCCGCTTCACTTTGCTGGGCTACCTCATGGCGAACGGCCCTAAGGAGCTGGAGATTTATGAGGAGGATGCGGCGGGGCCCGCGCCCACGCTAACGCTCCCCTTTTCCATGGAAACGGCTACAGCGCGCCTGGATATCGGCGTGGAGGCCCTGCCCCTCTCCGAACTGCTGGGGGATCATCACGGCACCATCACGCTTACGGAGGTTTTTATCTCGGACGCCATCATGAGCCGGGCGGAGAACGACCCCTACTACTTTGATAATGAAGACCTGGATTTTCACGGGGATTGCGACGCTGCCATGCTCGTGGCGCTCAAGGAGGCGGAGGGCCAGGTGAATCCCTGCCTGATACAGATCAGCTCCGATGATCCGTTAAGCGGCAATGCCGCCATCACCCTCCACTTGGGCGAGGAGGGGGGCGCCCAGCTTTTCCAAAGCCATTACGGGAACGGCGTTTTCACCATGGAGGAGGAAGCGGCCTCTATGGAGGGATTTAACGTGTCGCTGCGTTTGAGCGCCGCCAAGGACGTGGACGGTACCATCCGCCTCGCCGGCGCGTTTGAGGCCTGGCCGCCGCAGTACGAGAATGATCTTAAAATGTATATGACCATCGAAACCAGCAGGGCGGCTCAGTAGCCGCCCTCGGGAGAAGCATGCTGCCCGAAATGAACATTCTGGGGCTTTCCCTGCACAGCTATGAAGCCTTTGCCGCTCTGGCGGCGGGCCTTGGCCTGTTGCTTTGTTGGCGCGGCCTAAAGGGGCTGCATCTTGGCCTCTGGCGCTGGCTGCTGCCCATGCTGCTGGCGGTCGTCGCCCTAGCTGGCGCAAGGCTCTGGAATTGCGCCGTGAACCCCTCTCAGTTCGGCCCGGCCTTTCCCCTTTGGAGCCTGCGTTACGGCAGGCTCTCCCTCTATGGCGGCTTGCTCGCCGCTTTTCTTGCCCTGCTGCTTTTCTGCCGGCTGAAAAAAGCCAGCCCCCTGCCCATGATGGACGCCATGGTACTGCCGGGGGGTGCGGGGCTGATTCTTTTGAAGCTTGGCTGCTTCCTGAACGGCTGCTGCTTTGGCAAAGCCACCAACGGGCCTTTGGGGTTTGTTTTTCCGGCCAATGGAAGCGCCTATGATTTCTTGGACGCTCTGCCCTTCCTCAGCCCACTAACGCGCAGCGTTTACCCTACGCAGCTTTTCGAAGCGCTGGGGGCCGCCCTCTGCCTCCTTATCGTCTTTCCGATAGCCCGCCGACGCAAATGGCCCCCGGGCGCACCGGCCCTGCTCTATGCGTTTTGCTTCACCCTGGTGCGGCTCATCATACACCCGCTACGGGTTTTTCCCTATGATATTTGGATCACAACGGTTCTTTACCCGGCAATGTACGCCGCAATCCTGGTAATCTGCGCGGTTGCGCTTATCAGGATTTCCGGCTCACAGCAAGAGCGAAGCCGATTCACCGGCCGCTAAAGGAGGGTGGTATGAACGATATGCGGGAAGCGCTCCGCTAGGAAATCAGCGTACCTATATTCAGAAGCGCTGTTATATTAAGGCAGCTCGGCATTGCCATAGGCATTCCCTTCGGCCTTGTTGCGCTGGTCATCGGGTTTACCTCGGGAAAAAGCGTCTATACGCTGTATGCGCTTGGGTTCATCGCCGCGTTGCTGATCTTCGCATGGCTCTTTATCTTGGCGGCCTATCGGGGCAAATATGAAGCCGCGTTCGTGCTGGATCGAACAGGGGCTCTGTGCCGCACGCAGCCAAGGCAGGCCGAAAAGAAAAGGAAGTGGGCGTTACGTTTTAGGTGTTTCCATCCTCGGGCGGCACATGCCTGATTACGCATTCCCGTGTTGGTTCTTGTTTCGGGCGCGATTGGCGGGTTCTTCGCCGGTGGCGCCTTTGCTATTCGCGCTATGTTCAGCGTGCCCGCGCGCCTTCGCTTTTTCTTGATTGCCGTTTAGAAATCAAGAAATTTACGGAGGCTTACCGATGCAGATAAGCAATTCGCAAGATTTCCATGCGTTCTTCTATGCCCACGATTCATGTTTGAAGCGCCTGATGCGCTTGAGATCTATCAAATCGCACGAAAAGCCACGAGCAATCAGGGATATCTTACAGTTTTATCGGGAAGCGATCGTTATATGGGTTGAAAATTTTGTTCAAGTCTGTTATAATTGTTACAAGTATAAGTTTAAATCCTGTTAATTTTGTTAATTTTCTTAACTTTGCTGTTTTTCTAATCATTCAACACAGAAAGGATCGTGCAATGATGAGTATCTCCAAGCGCAGCGCGCAGCAAATCGTTGAGGAGATGCGCGGAATTATCAAGCATCATATCAATATGATGGATCAAACCGGTACCATTATTGCCAGTACGGATCCCCAGCGTATCGGTACGTACCATAAGGTCGCCCAGCAAGTGATCAACCAGCGTTTGCCCGTGCTGATGGTTTATAAAGACAACGAATACGATGGCATTCGCAGAGGAATAAACTTGCCTTTGGTGATCGAGGATGATTACATCGGTGTGGTCGGTATCACCGGCGAGCCCGAGCAAGTAAAGGATTACGGAAAGATCATCCAGCATATGACCAAAATTCTGTTGATGGAAAACTATACCCGTGAGCAGCGCAGGATAGCGGAGCAGTCGCGCAACCAGTTTCTGGTAGAATGGCTTTTTGAACCTGTAAACGCCCAAGATAACGCCTTTGTTCAGCGCGGCAAATCGCTGGGTATTCATATTCGCATACCGCGGCGTGTGATGCTGGTAAGGGCCATAAGTCCCGCAGGCAAGGAAGCGTTGGAGCAGTCCGCGCTCAATCAAATCGAAGAAACGGTTAAGAAAATAATCATAGAAGAGCCGGATTGCCATTTTCTAAGAATGAGCTCTTTTTTCGGCTGCCTGGTAACCAAACGGGATAATGATGAAATGGAGATTTTAGCGCGGAAGGTAATCGATGCGCTTGGCCGCTATGGCGCCTCGGCCGCAATCGGCATTGACTTTTGGCAGCCGGGAAACGTCTCGATCCAAACCGGCTACGCGCGCGCCTTCAAAGCATTGCGAACTTGCGAGGATTCGGGCGCAACGGCTATCACTTTCTACGATTCCCTCACTACGGAAATATTCCTAAGCGAAATCTCATATGGCAGCAAGCGTGAATTTATTAGCAGGGTGTTTTACAACTGCCCGGAAGAGTCCATCGGCGAGTACGTGAAGCTGCTGGAGGTATATTATGCCTGCAACGGCTCCCTGATCCACACGGCGGAAAAGCTCTATATACACAAAAACACGCTACAGCAAAAGCTGAACAAGCTGAGCATTCAAACCGGCTTCGACCCCCGTAGCTATAAGGATGCGACGCTCTATATGCTGGCCATTCAGTTATATAAAGATTTATTGGATTTGGGCGAATTCTAAATGATCGCGCAAGCTTTGCCGCCGCCACCCGGCCCCTTGCGCGCGTTCTGACTAGCAGGTGAAGCGCCCTGCACGGCGCACGGTATAAACGGCTCCCAGGCTTTAATCCCAGTCCAGCGCCTGCAAAAGCGCCTCGCGGCGGCCCGTAAGGTCAAGGGAACGGATATGGGCCCGCAGGGGCAAAATCGCAGCCGGGGCCATCGATAGCTCGTCGATGCCCATCGCCAAAAACAGCTCGGTCAACTCCTTATCGGCCGCAAGCTCCCCGCAAATGCCAATCCACTTCCCCTCTTTGTGGATGCTTTCCGCCGCGCGGCGGATCAGCCGCAAAAGGCCGGGGTGGCGCTTATCCAGATAGCGGTCAAGCCGGCTGTTCTGCCGGTCAATCGCCAGAGAATACTGCGTCAGATCGTTCGTGCCCACGCTGAAAAAATCCGCCGTCTTGGAAAGCCTGTCGCTGACCATCGCCGCGGCCGGGGTCTCGATCATGATACCCAGCTCAACATCGGGGGCATAAGCCTTGCCCTCCGCAATCAACTCGCGCTTGGCCTCCTCGAGCAGGGCGCGCGCCGCCTCCACCTCCCAAGGCGCGGTGACCATGGGCAGCATAATGGCAAGCCTTCCGTGCGCGCTAGCGCGCAGCAAGGCGCGCAGCTGGGTTTTGAACACCTCCGTGCGGTCAAGACAGATACGGATGGCCCTGTAGCCCAGCGCGGGGTTTTCTTCTTTTTCCAGGCCGAAATAGTCCGCCTGCTTATCCGCGCCGATATCCAGCGTGCGGATGATTACGCGCTTTGGCGAAAATTGCTCGCAGACCGCCCGATAGGCCGCATACTGCCTTTCCTCGGAGGGGTAATCGCTTTCCTGCAAATATAAAAACTCGCTGCGGAAAAGCCCAACGCCCTCGGCGTCGTTTTCCAGGGCCGGCGACGCGTCGCTAACGCTGCCGATATTGGCGCAAAGCTCCACTCGTTGGCCGTCCCGGGTGATGGAGGGCAAGCCTCGAAGCGCGTCCAATTGCAGTTTGGCCGCGCTTTGCGCCGCGCTTTGCGCGCGATAGCGCCGCAGGGTCTCCTCGTCCGGCTCGGCGATGACCAAGCCTTCGTTTCCGTCTACGATCACGGCCGCGCCGTTCCATTCTTTCAGCCCGCCGCCAAGCCCCATCACAGCGGGCAGCCCTATGGTTCTGGCAAAAATCGCGGCGTGCCCGGTTTCGGCGCCGCCCTCGGTAATCAGGGCCCATACCTTTTCCCGGTCAAAGCGCGCCGTTTCACTGGGGGAAAAATCCTCAGCCGCGTAAATTCCGGCCTGTGCCGGGATGCCGCTGCCCGCGCCGCCGGCCAACTGCTCTAAAAGCCCCCGTGAAACATCCCTAACATCGGCGGCCCGCGCCTGCATATAAGAATCCTCCATGGCGGCAAAGCCGGCGGCGAAGGTCTGCGCGGTCTGCTCCACGGCATATTCGGCGCAGGCGCGTTCCTTGCGGATTATGGCGCATATGCTATCCTCATAGTCTTCATCCAGCAGCATCATGCGATGGATCTCAAACAAGAGGGCGTTTTCCTCTCCAAGCTTTTCTCTGGTGTGCTGCTCCAGCCGCGTTAGCTCCGCGATGGCCTTTTTACGCGCGGCGAAAAAGCGCTGCACCTCCGCTTCCGGGTCGGCAACGCCGCGTTTTTCCGTTTGAATTTCCCGTCTTTCCAGCCAGAACAGCGTACCGATAGCGAGGCCCGCGCTGGCGGCCTTTCCTCTGATGATTTTCACGCCTTGTCCTTTCCCCTGCCGTGCAGCTTAAACATGCTCTATAAGATAGCCTCGAATCGCCTCGGCCGCTTCACGCTCGTCCTCGCCCGAAACCGTTACCAAAATCGTGCTGCCGCCCTTGGTGCCAAGACCCATCACCTGAAAGAGCTTTTTGGCGCTGACAGTTTTGTCCCCCAATGTGAGCTGAATCTCAGATTTAAAGCCCGCGGCCAGCTTGACCAGCTGGCCGGCCGGCCGGGCATGCAGGCCAAGCGTGTCCTGCACCGTGTGGTCGATCGTTATCATGCTGCGCTCCTTTATATAAGCTTGCCGGCCCCGGTGAGGGGGCCGGCTTTGACTATTTGCTGAGCCGGAATTCCTCCAGCTGTTCTAAAATCTCCGCAACGCCAAGGCCGCCGGCCATGGACACGGCCGCCATAACGCTACCCTCCACCAGGGCCGCAGGGGAAAGATGCACGTTCGCTTTTCGATCGTCGTCCAGCGCGTCGATCGCCGTTTCCACAGTCAGCAGGGACGAGCCCATATCAGCCAGAATGATGACCTCTCCTTTTGCCGTCGCCGCCTCCAGCAGCTCAAAAATCGCGTCAAAGTCGGAACCGAGCGTGCCCGCCTTGGTGCCGCCCACGGCAATCACGGGCGCGCCGCCGCTAACCTCCTCGGATAGTTCCTTTACGCCCTCCGCGATCTTGCGGCTATGGGATACAAGCATCAGAGAAACCATGATATTAGCCTCCCTTTACAAGTCCCGCCAGCGTTTCGATCATCAGGCAGCTTGACATGGCGCCGGGGTCGATGTGGCCGATGCTGCGCTCTCCCAAATAGGAGGCGCGGCCCTTGGTAGCGGCGATTTCCTTCGTTTTCTCCGCACACGCGCGCGCCAGCGCCGCCGCCTTTTCCAGCGCCTGCGGAGCAGGCTCGCCCGACTCGGCATCCGCCGCAATGGCGGCCTGCACCGGAATAAGGACGTCAAGCATGGTCTTTTCGCCTAAAACCGCCTTGCCGCGCAGCTGCACGCCTTCGATTCCCGCCTTTAGAAAATCGGCGAGATCGGGCAACTCCAGCGCTTCCTTGCCCTTCACTGTGGCGGCTCCTTTTAAAAACAGGGTGCCGTAAAGCGGCCCGGCCGCCCCGCCAACGTTGGAAATAAGCGCCATGGCCGTGGCCTTGAGCATGGCCTCGGCATCCTGCTCAGCCGGCCCCTGCGCAAGCTTTGCGCGCGCCGCGCCAAAGCCCCTGGCCATGTTGTGGCCATGGTCGCCATCGCCAATCGCAGCGTCCAGGTCTGTCAGCATTTGCTTGTTTTCGTCGATCATATCGGCCAGCTTAAACAGCAGGCCACGAACCTGTTCTTTGGAATAGCTCATTGTGCATATCTCCCGTTTTTAGATTCCCCTCGGGGGGGACGCGGCGGCAACTAAAAATGTTTGTAGGCGACGGTATCCGCCTTGGCGCCATAATAGCCCTTGAGCTCGTCGTCGAGCTTGAGGATGCTGACGGAAGCGCCGGCCATTTCAATGGAGGTCATGTAGTTGCCTACATTGGTGTCGTAAATCTTCACGCCCATGCCGGTGAGGATGGCGTTGACCTTGCGGTTCATGATAAGCAGCTCCATCAGCGGCGTTCCGCCCAGGCCGTTAACAAGCACCGCAACCTCATCGCCCGCCTTGAGCGGCTGATCCTCGAGCACGCGCCCTACCAGTTCCTCAACGACCTCGTCGGCCGTGCGGATTTTCTCCTTGCGTACGCCCGGCTCGCCGTGGATACCCAGGCCCATTTCCATCTCGTCCTCTTCAAGGGTAAAGTTCGGCTTGCCGGCCGCGGGGACGATGCAGGGCGTGAGCGCCATGCCCATGGTACGAATATTCTTGATAACCTTTTCGCCTATGGCCTGAACCTCCTCAAGGCTCTTGCCCGCCTCGGCTGCGGCGCCGGCAATCTTATGAACCAAAACCGTGCCCGCGATGCCGCGGCGGCCAACGGTCCAGGTACTGTTCATCACAGCCACGTCGTCGTCCACCACGACCTTGGCTACCTTGATACCCTCGGCCTCGGCCATTTCCATTGCCATTTCAAAGTTCATAACATCGCCCGTATAGTTTTTGATGACGAGCAGAACGCCCGCATCGGTTTGGACGGCCTTGATCGCTTCAAAAACCTGGTCGGGCGTAGGGGAGGTGAAAACCGGGCCACAAACGGCGGCGTCGAGCATGCCGCAGCCGACAAAGCCCGCGTGTGAAGGCTCGTGTCCGCTGCCGCCGCCGCTGACCAGAGCGACCTTGCCCTCTTTCTTTTTCGAGCGCACCATTACCTCGAGATTCTCGAGTCTGCGAAGATACTGCGGATACGCCAACCCCAGTCCCTCCAGCATCTCATCGACTACGTTTTCGGGCTTGTTAATCAGCTTTTTCATATGGGCTCTCCTTTCGCTCCTCAGCTTATAATATTATGCGCCAGCATAGTGGGAACAGTAAAAAAGCAACCTAAATACCCCCTTTCGGGGCAATCAGATTGCGACTCTCGATACGTCATCCTATATTGCTTTGTCATTGGCGATCCGGGCGCTTCGCCGCAAATCGATTTATCTAAATATATGTAGCCGTTATTATATATAGTCTATAGGCTCTTCTGAAACGTGTCAAGCAGTTTTGGCAATAATTTGGAAAATTTGTACCGCTCAAAGCCTTGGCCGATCAGCTATTTCGGCCTTTGCGCAAGGGGGTGGCGTTGCTTGCCCAAATTGAACAAAAAGCACCGGACAGAAAGCCCGGTAAAGGGCATTTCCATCCGGTGCTTAAAAAACGCCTACGCCTTGATTTTATGGATCAATCTCATAAGATTATCCATCGTAATAAATAGATTCTCCTCGCTATGGAAGCGGGAGCGGGAAAAGTCCTGCGCCTTGGTGTTAATGCTAAATATAGCGTCAACGCCCAGGTCATAAGCCTCTTCCAGCCCGTCCGCCATCTCGCCTACCACCGCCAGAAGCGGAATGCCGAGTCTTTTTGTACGGTGGGCCACACCGATCACCACTTTGCCGCGCAGGCTTTGCTCATCCATTCTGCCCTCGCCGGTAATAACCAGATCGGCATCCGCGGCAATCTCATCGAAATTGACAGCGGCCAGAACCACGTTAATCCCCATGATTAGCTCAGCGCCGAAGAAAGCCGCCATGCCGCCGCCCATGCCGCCTGCGGCGCCGCTTCCGGGCAAATTCAGAATATCCTTGCCCAGATCCTGTTTGATTACTTGCGACAAATGCAGAAGTCCCTGATCCAGAAAGAGCACAGCCTCCGCATCAGCGCCTTTTTGCGGGCCGAAAACATGGGCGGCGCCCGTGGGGCCGCAAAGGGGAATGTCCACATCGCACATGGCGGTAATCTGTATACCGGCAAGTTCGGGCGCGAGATTGGAAGCATCGATGCGGTTTATCTCATGCAACGTGCCGCCGGTGGGCATAAAGGGTTCCCCATTGCTCTTTTCAAACCGCATGCCCAAGGCGGCCGCTAAGCCGGCTCCGCCGTCATTGGTACAACTGCCGCCGATACCCAGGATAATTTTACGGCACCCCCGCTCGGCAGCAGCCTTCATCAACTGGCCTACGCCAAATGTTGTAGTCAGCAGCGGATTCTTTCTGTCTTCTACCAGCGGCAAACCCGCGCAGGCCGCCATTTCGATCACCGCGGTGCCGTCTGGCAATAGGCCGTAAAAGCTCTGCATGGGTTCGCCATATGGCCCGGCAACCGGTACCTCTATCTTCTCTCCGCCAACGGCGCTTAAGAAGGCGTCAACGCTGCCCTCGCCGCCATCCGCCACAGGGATGCTGCGAATCTGCGCATGGGGATGATGCGCTCTTATGGCGCGGGCCATAACGGCGCAAACCTGGGCAGAGCTCATCGTGCCCTTGAAAGAATCCGGAATCAACACGACCTTTTTCATTGGAAACCCACCAATTCAGCTTTCTCTGTCTTTTTCGCCAAAGCCATGCATGGCACTCCGTCGTTATGATTGCCTGCCCGGCTTACAAGAGCACCAAAGAAAGCAAAACGATCAGGACCATTGCGGCCATGCCTTCCACCAAGGTCGCCATGGTTTGCGTCTTATATCCCTGCTTAATGGACATTTTGCCTAAGCCGGTCACCACAAAGAAGTAACTGTCGTTGGCATGGGATACCGTCATCGCGCCGGCGCCAACGGCCATCATGGCCAGCGTAGCGCCAACGGGCGTATTCAACCCCAGGGCGGTCAGCAAAGACGCCGGGTCTGTGTAGCTGCCAAGAATGGCGGAGGTCGTTAAGAGCGCAACCGTCGAAGATCCCTGCGCGGTCTTGAGGGTCGCCGAGATCAGGAAGGGGAAAATGATGCCGATCGAGAGCAGGGATGTCGCATTCTCTTGGATATACTGCACGAAACCGGTCTCGGTAATCATCCTGCCCAGCACGCCGTCTGCGCCGATCATGAACATCAGCGATCCGGATATCATAAACGACGCTTCCGTAACATCGCTGAAAGAACCGCCCCGTTTGGAAGCGCGCATCAAGACCAGGCCAAAGATCGTACCGATCGCCATGGCGATGATGGGGGAACCAAAGAAACCGACGGCTATCTCCAGCCCTTCCGGCAGATGGAGGACGTTCGTCAAAGAGCTCGCCGTCATCAGGATGATCGGCACAAAGATCGGCGCAAGAGACAGCCAGCCGCTGGGTAGCCCGCCGAATTCTTTGGTCAGTTCCTCATAAGATTTCTTAGCGGCCTCGCTGGCAGCCTCAATGTCCTCGGGCGTCTTTTCTTTTTTGCCGATATATATGGTATAGAAATAGGATGCTACCAGGGCTGGAATAGATACCAAGGCTCCAATCCCAAAGATCAAGAGCAGCTGATCCGCTAAGCCCAGGTTGCTGGCCGCCGCAAGCGGGCCGGGCGTAGGCGGCAGGAAGCAATGCGACGCGTAAAGCCCTGTGGAGAGCGCCATGGACATACCGACGCTGGAAGCCTTGGTACGGTCGCGCAGCGCTCTGCGGATCGGGTCAAGCACCACGAAGCCGCTATCGCAGAAAACCGGAATGCCTACGATCCAGCCAATGATCATCATGGCCATTTCCGGATGCTTTTCGCCTACCAGGTTCACCACCATATCGGCCAGCTTCAGCGCGCCGCCGCTTTTCTCCAGGATAACGCCGATCAGCGAACCCAGGATAACGACGATGCCTATGCTTTTGAAGGCGCCGCTGAAGCCCTCGCCAATCACGGTCGGCAGATCCTTGAAGGGTACGCCCACGGCGATTCCCAGCAGCAGCGCCGCGCCCATGATCGCAAAAAACGGATGGAACTTGAATTTGGAAATAGAGATGACCATCAATACCAGGATAGCAAAGAATACAAGAATTAATATGCCGCTTGACATGCTTTTGCCCCCATTCTTTTATTGCATTTAAAATGTAGAAAAGTTCTTGAATTTCTAGTATGCCCGCGCATACCCGCCTGTGTCATGCGTATCGGAATCCACCCCGGGTTAAAACTGTTGGTATGCGCCGGCCGGCCGCTTGGGATATTTATTTTTACGATTTTCCTCTTCCATACGCCGTAATGCATCTTTACCGGCGCAACTTCTCCGTATTGATACGCCTTGATACGCCAAAATCTGCCCACATCCCTCCTTTATACGCACAGTGGCACAACAGAAGCTAGGTTCATAGAAATGTTAAAAGTTGCGCAAACTTTTATATGTGTATTATATGGGAACGTAGCCCATTAAAAAATGGCACCGCGGCCATATTGCTTGCGTTTTCCATGTCATGCCGAACAAGATCTTGCCATCATAACCGACAGCACTCGATATAATAGGCGAAACGGTTACATATTTCCAGTAAAAAGCGGCTTGGCTGGCGGATCGCGCCGCGGCGAACAAAGCGGCAATATAAAAAGCAGGCTCCCGCTTTCCTGTGGGAGCCTTTCCATATTCCGTCCTATCCCGCGCTAGCTTGCGCTTTGCTCTCCTTCGAACAGTTCCCCATCCACGATGCGCACCACCCGTTCGGCGTGGCTGGCCACGTTCAGGTCGTGGGTGATCATCACGATGGTGTGGCCCATATCGTGCAGCTGGGCAAAGAGCTTAAGCACCTCCCTGCCGGTGTTGCTGTCCAGCGCGCCGGTGGGTTCATCCGCAAGCAAAAGCTTTGGCCCGCCCACCAGAGCCCGGGCGATGGCTACCCGCTGCTGCTGGCCGCCGGAAAGGGCGTTGGGCTTGTGGCTAAGGCGGTCGCTCATGCCCAGCATCTCCAGTTTTTCCAGCGAGGCGCGCTTGGCCTCCTGCCTCGGCATACCCCGCACCAAAAGGGGCATCATCACATTTTGCAGCACGTTATAGCGCGGCAGAAGATGGTACTTTTGAAAGATGAAGCCGATCAGCCTGTTGCGCAGCAGGGCCATCTGCTCTTCGTTCATGGCCTGTACGGGAATGCCCGCCAGGGTGTAGATCCCCTTCTGAAAATCATCCATGCAGCCGATAATGTTCATCAGCGTGCTTTTACCGCTGCCCGAAGGGCCCAGAACGGCCAGGTACTCGCCCGCGTCCACCCGCAGGGAGATGCCCTTGAGCACCTCCAGCTGCTCGTCGCCCACCTGGTAATATTTATGGATATCCTCGCAAAGGATGATGTGCTCCGCATCCATGCTTGCCTTACCTCGAAACGATGGATACGCCGGTAATGTTCTCGCTGCCGTCTGCCAGCGTTTCCAGCGTGATTCGCAGAGCCATACCCTTGGTCACGCTGGAGAAATCCCCCGTGCCGATGGCCATGCCCACGGGCAAAAGGTACTCCGCCGTTTCCTCGCCATAGACCAGCGTGCCGCTCTCGTCGCGCTCGCCCAGCGTAAGGGTAACCTTATTGCCTACGATGGCGGCTACCCGGCCATAGATAGCGCTGCCGTCATCCTGCATAGGCACAGCATCCCCGCCCGGGGCGCCCTGGGCCGTGTCCGCATCGGCGTTCTTCTGCCCGCCCTGGCGGCCTCCTTGGGCCTGGGCCGTATCGCCGCCGGGCCGCTCGCCCGAAGGCATATCGCCTCCCGTGGGCATCCCGTCAAGAGAAGGCATTTCGCCAGGCGGTATGCCGGAGATGCCGCCCTGCTCCATTTGGCCCAGGTCTACGCGGACGACGTCCGCTTCCTCTTGCTTGGAACAGCCCGCGAAAAGCAGCGCCAGCAGGGCCGCCAGCAGGCAATATAGCCGGTATTTACGCATAGGTCATCCTCCCTCTATTCCTGATTGAGCGCCTGGATGGGATTCAGGCGCGAAGCCTTCCACGCGGGGTAAAAGCCGAACACCGTACCCGTAAGCACAGCGAAAACCAGCGCCAGCGCCGCCCCCTCAAAGGTGGGCAGGGCCGTGGCGCCCAGCATTTCCACAACGGGCAGGATGGCATAGCTCAAGGCCACGCCCACAATGCCGCCCAGCACGCTGATGCTGGCCGCCTCCAAAAGGAACTCCAGCAAGATGGTGCGCTTGGAGCAGCCCACAGCCTTCAAAAGCCCGATCTCCGCCGTGCGCTCCTTGACGGAGACGAAGAACACGTTCATAATGCCGATGCCGCCTACCATAAACACGATGCTGGCCACGGCCAGCAGCATGGCGGCCAGGGTGTTGGCGCTTTGGGTGGCCGCCTCCATGGCGCTTCCCGCGTCCGTCACCTCGAAGGAGGCGGTGGGGTAATTCTCGGTGAGCACGGTTTGGATATTGGCCATGGCCTGCTCTACCTTATCCACATCCTCTGCCACGGCGGCGATGGAAGGCTTGGCGCTGGAACCCAGAATATGCTTGACGCAGGTGGCATAAGGCACGTAAACGGCGCTGTCCGGGCTGATGCCGCTCTGCACCGAGCCCATGGTCTCCAACACGCCGATG
>CAZAZI010000004.1:0-23971 GCA_964489575.1 uncultured Oscillospiraceae bacterium
ACAACACCCCCACCTTCTTCATCCGCGATGTGCATAATTTCTCCGACCTCAACCGGGCCGTTAAGCGTGATCCGCGCACCGGCCGCAGATCCGCCCAGAATAACTGGGACTACTGGACGCTGCTGCCCGAATGCTTCCACCAGATCACCGTAGTCATGAGCGACCGGGGCATCCCCGCCTCCTTCCGCAACATGCATTTCTTCGGCGAGCATACCTTCTCCCTTTATAATAAAAAGAACGAGCGGGTATGGTGCAAGTTCCATTTTAAGACCCAGCAGGGTATCAAAAACCTCAGCAACGAAGAGGCCATGGAGATCAACGGCATGGACCGCGAGTATCATGGCAAGGATCTGTTCGAGGCCATCGAGCGGGGCGATTTCCCTAAGTGGACCATGTACATCCAGGTGATGACCGAGGAGCAGGCAAAGAACCATTATGAGAACCCCTTCGATATCACCAAAGTCTGGCGGCACGCGGAATATCCCCTTATCGAGGTGGGCGTGCTGGAGCTGAACCGCAACCCGGAAAACTACTTTGCCGAAGTGGAACAGGCCGCCTTTACCCCCGCCCACGTGGTGCCGGGCATCGGCTTCAGCCCTGACAAGTTCCTGCAGGGCCGCCTCTTCTCCTATGGCGACGCGCAGCGTTACCGCCTGGGCGTAAACCATAACCACATCCCCGTCAACCGCGCCAAGGTGGAGGTCAACGAATATCACCGCGACGGCGCCATGCGCGTGGATGGCAACTACGGCGGCGCGCCCGCCTATTCGCCCAACAGCTACGGCGTTTGGACGGCCCAGCCGGAAGTGATGGAGCCGCCGCTCGACCTGACGGGCGCAATGTACAACTACGATCCCAAGGATGATCCTACGGACGATTGCTTCCGCGCAGGCGGCAACCTCTGGCGCGTACTGACCGAGGATAAGAAAGAGATCCTCATTCAGAACACGGCCGGTGACATGGCCTCGGTGACCAAAAATATCAAATACCGCCACGCGGCCCATTGCTACCTGGCCGATCCCGCGTACGGCGAGCGCTTTGCCAAGGCTGCGGGCCTCGATTTCGGCAAGGTAAAGGAACTGGCCAAGCTCGATCACAACGCCCTTAACCAGGCCACCCTGACCGAGGACATGCTGTAAGCCGATCACGACGAAGCGGGGGTGTTTTCCGTATGAAGCAGCAGCGGCACACCAGGCAGCGCAGGCTGGTTTTGGAGGCGGCCCGGGCGCGGTGCGACCATCCCAGCGCGGATCAGCTCTATCTGGATGTTCGCGCGCTGGATGATAAGATCAGCCGCGGCACCGTATACCGAAACCTGCACTTGCTTGTCCAGAGCGGCGAACTGCTGCAGGTTCAGGTCACCCAGGCGGATCGTTATGACGCCCGCTTGGATTTTCACTCCCACCTGCTGTGTACCAAGTGCGGCTCCGTATGCAACGCGCCTCTCCCCTATGATAGGCAGCTTGATGCGGATATGGCCGCCAGCGCGGGCTATGACATCGCGCGCCACCGCCTTATCTTTGAAGGCGTTTGCCCGGCCTGCCAAAAGGCGGCCGGGCAAGATCGCCGCCGCGACCCATAAAATCCCTTGTAGGTTCGGGGGCCGCGGCCCCGCGGCTTAATCGCCGCCGGCGGCAAGCGCGGCGGCGAAAGGCCTTGCGCAACAAGGGCTTCCCTGCAGGGTTTGCCAGCCGCGCCCTTTGGCGGTACCCGTTGCGCCCAAAGGGGTGTACCCACAGGCATAAGCAAACCCTGTAAACTTAAAAAAAGTGGCACATAGCCACTTTTTTGATATGCGAAACGCCGGCGCAAAGCCGCGGCGCATTTGATCGTTTGATTGGCGACGGTTATTTTTAGAACAAAAGGAACACGTTTTGATTGAACCAGGTATAGCCCAGATCAAGGCCGGAGAACAGGCCCAGCCTGGTCAGTAATCCCAGCAGCAGCCATACGAGCAGCGCGCCGAGCAGGATGTTGAAGGCGAAGAGGATCGCGCCCTGCACTCGCCTGGCCCCGCCCCGCTTTGCGGCCGCGGGCGCGTCCACAATGGCCTTGGGCGTTGCGGCCGCGGCCGCCCTGCCCAACGGACGGCCGGAGAGATAGGCGGCGCTTTGTTCCATCACATACCCTTTGAGGAAGGGCCAGTAATCCTCCCCGTCATAATCTACCACGGAGAGGGTATCGAAGGCCTTGATAAAAACCGATTTGGTGACGGCGCGCGCGGCTTGCTCCGTTTTGGTGTGGGAAAATGCCAGGTCATAAACCCGAGCGCTATATTCGTGGAAGAAATCGGATTTATAGCTGCCGCCCTGGCGAAATTGCTCGGCTGTATAGTGCCGCATCTTGACCTCCTAGCGCCGCCCGAGAGGGCCGCTGCATTTTATCATATTTTACCACGCTGTTCCACGTTTGTCCAACAGTGGGAAAATATATGCGATTTCGGTGCCTACAGGCGCAAAACCCCTTTTCAATGGGCGAAAACTGTATTATAATTAAGGTAATAAGATATTTTGGGGGATATTTAGGCAAACGCCTTGCCCGGCCCAAAATATACATTTATACGGACAGGATCGGTATAGTATATGCATCAAAACGACCAAAAACCGCTTATCGCGGTCATCGGTCTAGGCTATGTGGGGCTTCCCTTAGCCGTGGCCTTCGCCAAAAGGATGGAGGTTATCGGCTACGATACCAACAAAAAAAAGATTGCTACCTACCAGCGGGGCCTCGACCCGACCAACGAGGTAGGCAATGAGAGCGTCGCAAGCACCACGGTGCGCTTTACCTCCGATCCGGCTGAGCTTAGGGCGGCGAATTTTCTCATCGTGGCCGTTCCCACCCCCATCTTCCAGGATAAAACGCCCGATCTTAGCCCCGTGCTCAGCGCTTGCCGCACCATTGGCCGCAACCTTACGCCGGGGGCCACGGTGGTGTTCGAATCCACCGTCTATCCGGGCGTTACAGAGGAGCTGTGCGTTCCCGCCATCGAGGAGGAATCGGGCCTCGCCTGCGGAAAGGATTTCTTCGTGGGCTATTCGCCCGAGCGCATCAACCCGGGGGATCGGCAGCACACCCTCTCCACGGTGACCAAAATCGTTTCCGGCATGGATGAGGCCACCTGCGCGCACATTGCCAAGGTTTACGAAATGGTGGTTCCGGCGGGCATTTACCGCGCCAGCAGCATCATGGTGGCGGAGGCTGCCAAATTGGTGGAAAACGCCCAGCGGGATATTAACATCGCCTTTATGAACGAGCTGGCTATGGTTTTCGACCGGCTCAAAATCAGCACGCGCGACGTGCTGGAGGCCATGAACACCAAGTGGAACGCCCTGGGCTTTGAGCCGGGCCTGGTGGGCGGCCATTGCATTGGCGTGGACCCTTATTATTTTGTTTATCGGGCGGAAAATCTTGGCTACCATTCCCAGATCATCCTGGCCGGGCGCAATATCAACGATAGCATGGCTCTTTTCGTAGCCGATGCGACCATCAAGATGCTGGTTCTGGCGGGCAAGCGCGTGCGGGACGCCAAGGTCTATATCCTGGGCGCGGCTTTTAAAGAAAACTGTCCGGATATGCGTAATTCCAAGGTAGCGGATATCATCCGTCACCTGGGCGAATATAATATCGCATGTGGCTTGGTTGATCCGCTGGTTGACGCGGAGGAGGCCGAGGCTGTGTTTGGCGTTCCCCTCACGCCCCTCGTAGAGGTGCGTGAGGCGGATTGTTTGATCTTCGCGGTGGCGCACGATTGCTTCCGCACTCTCTCGCGCGAGCAGGTTGAGGCTATGTTCGCCCCCCTCCCGGCGGGCGAAAGGGTGATCGTGGATGTGAAAAGCATATTTGACCGGGAATACGCTGAGCAAAAAGGATTTCTCTACTGGGAGCTGTAAAAATTGAGCGCTGAAAGCAATAAAAAAAGGATATGGGTTCCCAAAGCGGCCAAGGTTGCCATTTGCCTGGGCGTGTTCATCGCGCTCACGCTGGTGGTCTTGGTGAAGTTAGGCCCAGCGATCGCGCCCCTTATCGCCAGCGCCAATATGTACGACGCCACGGCCGAGATCAACGCGGCCCAGGCGCGTTTCGAAGCGGAGGGGGCGGGCAGGGCCGAACTGGTCGACAGCACGCAATCCAAGGCCCAAAAGGTCGAGCTGGCCTTCCAGGGCATGACCCGGCCGGAGGTCATGGAGTTGATCCTTGATCTTTTGCAGGAACACAAAAAAGAAGCCACCTTTTTTGTATCGGGCATCGACGCCTCCGAGGACGAAGCCTCTGTCCAGCGCGCCGTGCGCGAGGGGCACACCGTGGGCAGCTATGGCCTCCGGGGCGAAAAACATATGGAAACAAAAGACGGCGCGGCCTTGGTGGATGATTTTTGCCGGGCCAATAAAATTATCAAAACCATCTCCGGAAGCGCTCCCAACCGCATGATGTGCAACGCCACCCAATATACGGATACCCTGCGGCGGGCGGCTTGGGCCAGCGGCATCGAAACCATCGAGCAAACCACCCACTATGTCAGCTTCCAGAGCTTTACCTCCTATACGCAGGTCAAAAGTTATGTGGACCGGCTGCCCCGCGCCTCCATCGTGGCCATCAAAATGGAAGGCCCGCTAGACGAAATTGAATACGAGCCGCCCGAGGATGACGACAAGCCCGCCGTTGATATGCAAGATACCATCGACCCGGAAAAAGAGGCTGTAGATATAAGCAAGCTGGATGACGAGCAGCGGTTGCTGCTGATCGTCGAGTGGCTCCTCAAGGCGCTGGATGATACCAACTTCTTGCCGGAAGCCGCGGAGCATCTAGAAAAGAATGGCGGCGCTCTGGCGGAGAATACCATCGACATACATACCACCCGGCCTTCCTCCACCTTTACTTTTTATGACCTGGGCAATATCGAAGAACTGACTTACCTGCTGGATGTTTTAGATGAAATGGACGCCCACGCCACCTTCACGGTCACAATGGAAGAGGCGGGGATTTATGGCGAGCAGATCCGCGCCGTTTTGGAGCGCGGGCACGATATGGGCATTGCCGTCAAGCCGCAGAAGAACCAAGATGCATACACCTACTGCACCCAGATTCTGCTCTGCCAGCGCCTGCTCAAAGAAGAATATGGCTACCCGAACGCCCGTATCGTCTCGCTGCCCTACGGCCCGTTGAACGACGGCATCCGCGAGGCCGCCAGCGCCGCCGGCTGCACCCTTTTGAGCCACAGCTCCGCCATTACCAAATCAAAGGACCAGCTCTCCACCGATCCCGAGGCGGTCTACGACGGCCTTTTCGGCGGCAAGCACATCATTCTGCGGCGAGGGCATATCGTCTATTTCCGTATGAATTTTTACCAGAACAGCAACACGCTCCTGGGGGATATTGTGCGCATGATCATCACGCGCAACAGCGCATATCCCATCGAATCCGCCAACACGATCCTGGCGGATACCGACCTGCTCTATACCTATCCCCTGCCCGTGGATTCCATCCTGCCCGAGGTAAGGGATAAAATCCACGCGGGCCAATTGCAGGACGATTTCATGGAGCGGGTGGAAAAATACTACATCGGGAATGTGGATGTTAACACCACCGGTCAGCTGCCCGGGTTCACCCGCTCTGAAGTGCGCCGTATCGATCACAAGGGCCTGATAAAAAACGATGAAAACGCCATCTTCTTTACGATAGACGACTGGGGTTCGGATGATACCATTACCAAGCTGCTGGATGTGCTGCGCAAGCATAACGCTAAGGCCACCTTCTGCGTGCGCACCAACAACATTTACATCAATCCTAATTTGCTGCGGGCAATCGCCCTGGAGGGGCATGATATCGTCAGCCATACGGATTCCCACATCCCCCTGTCCACATCGCTGGGCAAGCACCGCTTTGCGGAGCTGACAGCGGAGGAGCAGCAAACGCTAAAGGATGACCTGATCCTCTCCTACCAAACGCTGCAAAGCGTGGTGGGCGATATAAAGCTGGAAAACGGCAAGCCCGCCCTCACCACCCTCTTTCGCCCGCCCACCCTGGCTGTGAGCAAAATGGGTATGGAGACAGTGTTCGACTGCGGCTTCACCTACATCGTCAGCGGCGCGTACACTTCCGAGGATTATGTCGCCGAGAGCACGGAAAAGCTGCTGGCGAAAATGCATAGCCACATCCGCAAGAGCGGCACGGTCATCGTTATGCATATGTCCGACAACAGCCTCTATACGGCGGAGGCGCTGGATGCGTTCTTAACGGAAAATGCGAGCAAGCCCGCCTCCCGGCAGTTCGTATGCCGCAGGCTGAGCGATTATCTCGATGGCAGCTATATCAACTCGGCGCGTTGAGAAAGGAGGGGAAAGATGGACTGGTATAACAAGCTCGTGAACGTTTTCACGGGCAGAAGAGAGACTGAGCCGATCGAGGATATCCTGGTCAAGCCCAAGGCGGACCGGCGCATCTTTTCCTATGTTCCCGATCCCCTGCGGCAAAGGAAGGCGGGCGACCGCCGGGGCGCCGCGGGCGCAGAGGGCCAGGCGGAAGTGAATGAGCGCCAACGGGTGGCCGACGCGGGCGCCCGCTTTAGCGCGGATTACCCTGTGCGCGTGCGCGTGGTGTTGCCGGGCGGCGAGAGGAGAAGCTTTTCCTGCAAGAGCACAGATGTTTCCACCACCGGTATACTGCTGCGCATCGAGGGAGATGCGCACTACCAGCTTTTGCAAAAGGCGTCGAAGATCCGCCTGCGCTTTAAGGTGGCCCCCGGCTCCATGCCGGAAGGCATGGAAATGAAGGTAAACATCGCGGCCCGGGCCGCCCGCTTCCAGGTCAAGGAAGACGGCGCCTGGTTTTGCGGGCTGCAATTCGAGGAGACCCTGGCCCAGTACGCGGGCCGCCGCAAAAACACCAATATGGTGCTGATATCCACGGTTTTCCTCTTTGTGATGGTGTTTGCCATCATCCTCATGCGCGCGGAAAGCGTGATCTACTTCAAATTCAACAAATTCCTCTATACCTACAGCATCATCACCGCTGCCTTTTTGCTCTCGCGGTATCTCTTCGGCGCACTTTATCGGGCCGTGCCTGTGGATATGGATTTCACCCCCGCAGTTACCATCATCATCCCATGCTTCAATGAAGAAACCTGGATTCACCGCACCATCACCAGCTGCATCAACCAGGATTACCCGCCGGATAAGCTGGAGGTGATCGTGGTGGACGATCATTCCAACGATAATTCCGTGGAGGCCATCAAGGCCACCATCGCCAAGCTTAAATCGGAAGGCAGCCGCTTCCAGGTAAACGACCGGCTCAGCTACATCCTGCAGGACGCCAACCACGGCAAACGCGAGGCCCTCTGCCAGGGCGTTCTCAAGGCCAAGCACGACTTGGTGGTTTTCGTGGATTCGGATAGTTTCCTTGAGCCTTTCGCCATCCGCAACCTGGTGCAGCCCTTTAAAGACCCGAAGATGGGCGGCGTGGCCGGCCGCACGGATGTGGCCAATACCTATACCAACGGCCTCACCAAAATGCAGGCCGTGCGCTATTACATCGCCTTTCGCATCATGAAGGCTGCGGAAGCCTACTTCGACGCCGTCACCTGCCTTTCCGGCCCGCTCTCCTGCTATAAGAAGCAGATCGTAATCGATCACATGGACGAGTGGATCAACCAGCGCTTCATGGGCCAGAAGGCCACCTTTGGCGACGACCGCGCCATGACCAATTTCGTGCTGCGCCGCCACCGCACGGCTTACCAGGATACGGCCGTGTGCTCCACCATCGTGCCCAACAGCTACAGTATGTTCTTAAGGCAGCAGATGCGTTGGAAGCGCTCTTGGCTGCGCGAATCCATCACCGCGGGTAAGTTTATGTGGCGCAAGGAGCCGTTCATGTCGCTGTTCTTCTACATCGGCGTGCTGGTGCCTGTGGCCGCGCCCATTGTGGTGGTTTACAACCTGCTGTATGTGCCCTTGGTCTACGGCATCGTGCCCACCACCTTCCTGTTGGGCCTGCTGACCATGGCTCTGCTGATGAGCTTTGCGCAGATGCTCCTGCGCAGAAGCAGCACCTGGCTCTACGGCCTTTGGTTCTGCCTCTATTACGAAGCCGTGCTGCTTTGGCAGATGCCCGTGGCCTGGGTCACCTTCTGGAAATCCACCTGGGGCACCCGCATGACGCCGGCGGACATCCGCGAAAAGGAACTCAGGGAGGAAAGAAAACGAGCAGAGGAGGCGCATTACGGCCATGCCGCTCTATAGCGACACATCCTACGGCAAGTATAAAGACCGCAAAAAGGCCCTGCGCAGCGCAAACGAGGTTTTGATCCTGCTGGTTTTCGTGTGCATCCTCGTGCTGGCGCTCAGCACGACGCAGCCCTACGAGCCGTTCGACAGCGCCCTGGTCACCGGGCAGGATAACGGCTTTGTCGCCGTATCTTATTTCGGCGCCGATATCGAAAGCAGCGAAACGCTCATCAGCTCGGAAAAGCTTGAGGAGCACCTCACGGCCCTGCGTGATTCCGGCTATGTAACCATTACCCAGCAGGACATTCTGGATTACTACGAACACGGCACGCCATTGCCTGAGCGGGCCCTTTTCCTAATGTTCGAGGATGGGCGGCGGGATACGGCTATTTTCGCGGAAAAAATCCTCGAGCGGCTCAATCAGAAGGCTACCGTCCTTTCCTATGCGGATAAATTCGGCAACAAGGACGATAAGTTCCTCTCCCCCAAGGAACTGTTAACGCTGCAAAAGGAATCCTACTGGGAACTGGGTACCAATGGCTACCGCCTTTCCTACATCAACGTGTTCGATCGCTACGACAACTATTTCGGCCAGATCAATTCCATCGAGTTCAACCGGATCTCCAAATATGTGGATCGCAATTATAACCACTATTTAATGGATTACATCCGCGACGAGTATGAGATCCCGCTCGAGAGCAGGCTGCAAATGGAAGCGCGCATTCAGGCGGAGTACGCGCTGATGGAGGCAATTTACGAAAAAGAGCTGGGCGGGTTACCGGTTCTCTATACCTTAATGCACTCCAATACCGGCATGTTCGCCACCAATGAAAAGGTCAGCGGGGTCAACGAAAAAGAAATTTACGAGACCTTCCGCATGAATTTCAACCGGGAGGGCTATTGCCTCAATACAGCCGATATTTCCCAATTCGACCTTACGCGCATGCAGCCCCAGTCCTACTGGTCCGTTAACCACCTGCTGATGCGAATCTGGGACGATACCGGCCTGGACCAGGCGTTTAAAGCGGGCGATAGCTCGATTGCCAGCCGCTGGGCCGTGCGCGAGGGTGCGGCGGAATGCACCGAGGAGCAGGTCCTTCTCACCACACTGCCCAACGCCAGGGGCCTGATGCGCCTCAATGAGAGCGAAGGGCTTTACGACCTGAACCTGCAGGTGCGCCTCAGGGGCAACAAGCTGGGCGGCCAATCCATCTATCTAAGGGCAGATGAAAACCTGGGGTCTTACGCGGTGGTGCGCCTGGAAAATAATTTCCTCATCATCGGTGAAAAATCCGGCGGCGAGGAAGCCGTTTTGCTGGAGCTGGACCTTGATGAATTCGACGGCACCGTTTGGCAGAAAAAGGAAGAGAACCGGCTGGAATCCCAGCAGACCGCCTTGGAGGCCAAGCGTACCTACGGCGAAAAAACAGCGCAAAACCAGCGCATCATCCAAGCATTGGCGGAAGACCGGGCCGGCGCTTCCTCCCAGGAGGGCAACGGCGACTATATTCCCCCGCTGGAGCTCAAAACCAGCGGCAACCGGCTCCTCTCCCTCTCCCTCCTGGGCGAGCGGCTCACCGTATATATCGACGATAAACTGGCCGCAGACGTGCAGCTTAGCGGCGCGCACAGCGGCGCAGTCTATCTGGAAGCCGTTTCCATGCTGCAAGACGCTTACAGCCAGCGTAACCTGGCGGATGACGTGTATGACGGCGTGTTTGAAGGGCTGGTCATCTACCATGGCGAGGGCCAGAGCGACGCCCTATACGATACGCGGCCCACGGGCTTTCGCGCTTTTGCCGCTCAGGCCGGCAAGGCTTGGGATGGGCTTGTAAAATGGTTCATGGAAACGATCTAGAAAGGGACTCCCACCTTATGCGCAAAACCAAATGGGCGGCCGCCCTCCTTTTTGGGGTGTTGATCGCCGTCCTGTCCATAGCCTGCGCCTATCAGGCGCTTTTGCCCGCTTCTCCCGGCGTTATCCCCGATGGGGCAGCGTTGGAAACGCCCGGTACGGAGGTACCCGATGCGGATGTACCCGGTATGGAGGTACCCGGTACGGAGGTACCCGGTACGGAGGTGCAGGAGACGCCGGGAGCGGTAGCCCAGGAAACGCCAGCCGCCTCCCCCGCTTTGCCGCAGGAGAGCGCCGGGGCCGCGCCGCACCTCTCCGCCTGGGCCGTTTATTGGGATACGGAAGATGTGATCCCCGAATTGGAGGCGCTGGGCGCACAGGAACAGCTGGAGGCGCTCTGTTATTTCGAAGCCTTTTTCGACAGCCGGGGCAGCCTTGTGTTGCCCGAGGCCATCCCCAACCTTTACCGGTGCGTACAGGCGCGCTTTCCGGCTGCAAAGTGGACAAGCTATCTCACCTTTGTTAACGACCTGCGGGATGACGCGGGGCAATTCTCCCTCAAGGATACAAATCTGCTCTGGGCGCTGTTGGGCACGGATGAGGCCCTGCATAGCCATGTGGAAAGCGTAATCGCCCTGGCCAAGGCGCAGGGCTTTGATGGCGTGGAGATCGATTATGAGGCCATCCGTAAGGATTTTGCTCTTTGGGAGCGCTTCTTCGCCTTTTGCAGCGCGCTCTATACGCGCACCCAAGAGGAGGGCCTAACCTTGCGCGTGCTGGTCGAGCCCAACACCCCCTTCGAAAGCCTAACCTTCCCTCCGGGGCCCACCTATGTGATGATGTGCTATAACCTGTATGGCGGTCACAACGGCCCCGGCCCCAAGGCGGACGCGGCCTTCATCCAAAGCCTCATGGCCCAAATGGCGGCGCTCCCGGGCCGCAAGGATTTCGCCATCGCCACCGGCGGCTTTGACTGGTGCAATGCCGAGGTTAAGCAGCTCACGCAGGAGGCGGCCGTGGCTTTGGCAGCCGAGCACGGAGTTACCCCTAAGCGTGATGCGGCCAGCAGGGCCCTCTCCTTCCTTTATAAAGATGATGAGGCCCGCAGGCACGAGGTATGGTATGCGGACCGGGAAACACTGGGCTATTGGGCGGCTATCATCCGCGCGGGCGGTGACGCGGGAGGCATCTCCATCTGGCGGCTGGGCGGCAACTATAACGGCGTGCAATAAACCAAAGGATCGGGAGCGAGGATATGCAATATAAAATATTAGGCCGGGCAAAAGACATTGCTTTGCTGGAAAGCGCCGAGCCGCGGATTGTGGATGTGCAATCCGCATTGGATCTCATCATGAGCGCGCAATATGAAACGGGCTGCCGCAAGCTCATCCTGCACAAAAGCCGCTTTGCACCGGACTTTTTTATTTTGAGCACGGGGCTTGCAGGCGAGGTTTTGCAAAAATTCATCAACTATCATGTAAAAGTGGCCATTGTGGGCGACTATTCCCACTATACCAGCAACCCTCTGCGGGCTTTCATTTATGAGAGCAACCGGGGAAAAGATATCTATTTTGTCTCGAGCGTTGAAGAAGCGGTGGAGAAATTCGATCATCCGCCCCGCTGACGGAGGCGGGAAGAATTGCGCAAAATCCGCGGTTTTTCTTCATTTTTTAGCATGGGCATAGTATAATATGGATAAATCAACCTTCGGAGGACAAGCCTCGATGCGCAAAACCATTTCGGGCAAGATTATGGCAGCGGCCCTTGGCGCGCTGCTGCTTAGCGCCTGCGCGCCGCAGCAGGCGGGGCCGGCCGCGCTGGATCCAAGCACGCCCGTTTCCATAGAGATATGGCATTATTATAACGGCCCGCAAAAGCTGGCCTTTGATGAGCTGGTGACCCGCTTCAACGAAACGGTGGGGCAGGAACAGGGCATTGTGGTGGAGGCCTTTGGCCAGGGCAATGTGAACGAGCTTTTCCAAAATATTCACGACGCGGTGGATAACAAGGTGGGCGCAAGCGAGGTGCCCGCCATTTTTGCCGCCTATACAGACACCGTGTACGACCTCGACCAGCGCGATATGGTGGCCGCTATCGATAGCTACTTCACCGAGGAGGAGCTCTCCGAATATGTGGACGCCTACGTTGCCGAAGGCCGCTTCGACGAGGCGGGCAGCCTGAAAATCATCCCCACGGCCAAGGCAACCGAGGTTTTGATGGTCAACAAAACCGATTGGGATCGCTTTGCCGCGGAGACCGGCGCTAAGCTGGCCTCGCTCCATACCATCGAGGGCCTGGTGGAGGCCTCCAAGGCCTATTACATTTGGACGGATGCGCAAACGCCGGATGTGCCGGATGACGGCAAGGCCATGTTTGGACGGGACGCTATGGCCAACTATATCATCCTGGGTTACCATCAGCTCACCGGCGGCTCCCTCTTCGAGCGGCGGGATGGCAAAGTGGCTTTCGCGCCGGATGAGGCGGCCTTCCGCAAGCTTTGGGATAACTACTACATCCCCTATATCAACGGCTGGTTCGGCGCTTACGGCCGCTTTCGCTCGGATGACGCCAAGACCGGCGATATCATCGCCTTGGTCGGCTCTACCTCGGGCGCTTATTATTTCCCCGATAAGGTCACCCTGGCGGATGATACCACCTACCCTATTGAAGCGGCCGTCTTCCCCGCCCCCGGCTTTGCGGGCTGCGCGCGAAGCGCCATCCAGCAGGGCGCGGGCATGGCCATCATCGCTTCCGATCCTAAAACGGAGCTGGCCGCGTCCACCTTCCTTAAATGGTTCACCGATGTGGATAGGGCTATCGGCTTCACCATTTCCTCCGCCTACTTGCCTGTGAAGAAAACCGCCAACGATATGGCCCGTATCGGGGCGGACGAGGGCTATCAGGCCCTGCGGCCGGCCGTGCGGGACGCCATCGCGGTATCCGTAGATGTGGTGAATACCTACGAGCTGTATTTCGAACCAGCCTTCTCCGGCTCCTCCGCTGCCCGCGAGGTGACGGAGCGCTCCCTGGCTGCGCGCGCGCAAGCGGACCGCGAACAGATCCTCACGCTGGCGGAGGATGGCATGCCCCTTTCCGAGGCGGTGGCGGAATTTGCCACAGATGAAAGCTTCCAAACCTGGTATCAGGGGTTTGTAGATGAAATTCGCGCCAAGATCGGCGAGAATTAACAGGAAAATAGTATAAATGGAACAACAGCCATCCACAAAGAACACAAAAAAGACAAAAAGTGCCCGCAGATCCTATTCGATCGTGAGCCGTATCCTGTCCCCGGTACTCATCGCCTTGTTTGTGCAGGCGGGGCTTTTTTCCGCTAACATCATTTGGGGGGGCACACTGGAGCAGCTGAACCATAACGCCTTTGATATCCTCAACGGGCAAGTGGTGAACCGTCGGGATTATCTGGAAAACGAGATGCTCCAGCGCTGGTCGAATCTGGATCCGGCGGCGCAGAATATCCGCCTTTTGTTCAATCGGCAGGTGGAGCAGAGCGCGGAAAGCGGGACTGCCCGCCGCAATGAGCTGCTATTGCAAAGCGCGCCGGATCTACTCGCTTTGCTGCGTCGTAATTCCGTTTCGGGCGTTTTTCTCATCCTCACGGAGGGGGGGGCCCACGACGAAGCGGGGCGGATGCAAAAGCACGCCCTCTACATCCGCGACATGGACCCTACCACCAGCTCGGCAGATAATTCCGACCTGCTGCTGTTACACGCGCCCACTCTGATTTCCAAGCGGCTGGACATTTCTCTGGATTCCCGCTGGCAATCCTACATTAGCTTTTCGCAGGACGATCCGGATAGCTGGCTTTACTACAGCAAGCCTTACGCGGCCGCCCTTGCCCACCCGGAGATCGGGGAGGCGGATCTCGGCTATTGGAGCCCCGCCTTCCGCGCCGAGGGGGATAGTTTAGACGCCATCACCTACTCTATGCCGCTTCGGGATGCGGCGGGCACGGTGCGCGCGGTGCTGGGAGTCGAGATATCCACCAATTATCTGCGCAAGCAGATGCCCTACCAGGAGCTTAACAGCGAAAAGCAGGGCATGTATCTGCTTGGCCTGGCCCGGGGGAGCGAGCCGGCCTTTGCTGCGCAGCTGGCCACGGGGCCTGTCTACCGCTATTTCTTTGGCGAGCCGGCCGAGATGCGCTTCCTCCAATGGAAAGGATATACCAACGCCTATCAGGTAGCCGGTTATGCCGCCCACCGCGAGAGCGTCGTTTATGGCTGCATCCAATACCTCGATCTATATAATACCAACACCCCCTTTGAAAATGAGCGCTGGGCACTGATCGGCATGCTGGAGAGGGGGCAGTTGCTGGGCTTTTCCAGCGGGATGATGTGGTCGTTCCTGCTGATCTGGGGGCTTTCCGTGCTGCTGGGCCTGGGCGTAGCCTGGGCGGCCAGCTTGTGGCTCACGCATCCCATCAGGGGGCTGCTGCGCCAGCTGCGAGATAGCGACCCCCGTAGCCCCCTGATGCTGGACAAGCTGATGATCTCCGAGATAGACGAGCTTTCCGGCGCCATTGAGGGCCTCAGCGCCCGCGTGGCGCTGGAGGCCAGCCGCCTCTCCCAGATCATCGATATGTCCGGCGTGGAGATCGGCGCTTTCGAAGCTCTGCCGCGGGAGGGCAGGGTATTTTGCACGGCGCGCTTTTTTGAGATGCTGGGCATTCAAAAAGAGCTGGCGCCGGATGGCACTATCGATAGCCGCGAGTTTGACGCGCTGCTCGCCCCGCTGATGGAGCAGGCCGAGGAGGAGGCGGAGGGCCGCAAAGCCAAGATTTTGCGCGTTGGCTGCGCGCCGACGGAAACGCGTTGGCTACGGCTCAACATCGCCCGCCTGGATGGGCGCGTTACGGGCGTGGTCAGCGATATCACGCAGGAAATCCTCAAACGCCGCCAACTCGAGCGGGAGCGGGATTACGACCTGCTTACGGATCTGCCCAACCGCCGCGCCTTCAGCACGGCGCTGAGCAAGCTCTTCCAGGAGCCTGCCTCGCTGGGTGTGGCGGCGCTGGTAATGCTGGATCTTGATAACCTTAAGTTTATCAACGACTCCCACGGCCACGATTGCGGCGACGCCTACATCCGCAGTACGGCGGATGCGCTGCGCAAGTATGCGCCGCCGCACGCGCTGCTCGCCCGTATGTCCGGCGATGAGTTTTATGTGCTCTTTGCCGGCTATGCTTCCCGCGAGGCAGCCCAGGTGGATATTTGCAGCCTCAAAGAGGGCCTGAGACAATCGACATTCCCCCTGCCAGACAATACCCGCCTCAACATCCGCGCCTCCGCGGGCGTAGCCTGGTACCCGGAGCATTCCACCTCCTATGAAAAGCTGCTCAAATATGCCGATTTTGCCATGTACCAGGTCAAAAACACCACCAAGGGCGAGTTCGGCGAGTTTGATCTGGAGCGCTATAGCCAGGATTCCTTCCTGCTGCAAAACCAAGAGGAGATCAACCGCCTCATCGAGCAGGAATTGCTGACCTACCACTTCCAGCCCATCGTGGATGCGAAGCAGGGCACGGTGTTCGGCTACGAGGCGCTGATGCGGCCGCTGCTCGAAAGCATCAAATCCCCCTCCAAGGTGCTGATGCTGGCTAAATCCCAATCCAAGCTCTACAGCATCGAACGGCTTACCTGGCGGCGCAGTCTGGCGCAGTTCGAAGCGCTGCAAAATGTCAGCCCGGCGGCCCGTCTGTTCGTCAATTCCATCGCCAGCCAGCTGCTGGCCGAAAAAGATTGTGAATACCTAACGGAGCGCTTTTCGCACCTGCTGCCGCGGGTGGTCATGGAGATCACGGAGGCGGAGCGCTCTACCGAAAGTGAGACCCGCATCAAGCTGGAGAGGGCCGCAGACTGGGGTTGCCGCATCGCCCTGGACGATTTCGGCACGGGTTATAATTCCGACGCGGCCCTGCTTTCCATCAACCCGGATTTCGTCAAGCTGGATGTTTCCTTTGTGCGCAACATCGATACGGACGCCAACCGCCGCAAGCTCCTGCAAAACCTGCGCTCCTATGCGGATACCCGGGGCATCTACGTGATCGCGGAAGGCGTGGAAACCTCGGACGAACTGCGTACCCTCATCGAACTGGGGGTCGATTATGTACAGGGCTACTACATAGCCAAGCCTAAACCGGAAATCGAGCCCCTGCCCGCCGAGATCGTGCGGGAGATCCGCGAGACCTATGCCGCCATCCCGCCCTACGCGCCTGCCGAAGGCTGCGCGCCCGCCCCGGCAACGCGCGCGGAAAACGCCAGGAATCAGCGCCATCAACAGCCGCCCTCCGGCGGCCCCGGACGGCCCGAATAAGCTTTCCTCCATAAAAAAGTGGCCTTCACGGCCACTTTTGAATTACTTTTTTGCTACTTCCCCGCCGAAGCCGGGCTCAAAGGCCCCGCAAAAACCACCGCCCGGTTGCCGCCGTTCTTTTTAGCCTGGTAGAGCGCCTCATCCGCCATGCAGAAGGCATTTTCATAGGATGTTTCCGCTTTGATGAAGGCGACGCCGATGCTGATGGAAAGTGGGATGTTATCAGCCGTTGTCCGGATCAGCCGCCTTAGTTGGCGGCATTTGCGCAGCACGAAATCAGCCGAAGGCACATCTTTCATATAGACCACAAATTCATCGCCGCCCACACGGCCGATGACGTCCGAGCCGCGGAAGCTGCGCTTTAGGCATTTAGCGATATGCTCCAGCATCTGGTCGCCCACGAAGTGGCCGAACGTATCGTTGATCGATTTAAAATTATCGCAATCCATCATCAGGAAGGCGTCCATTTTTTGCCCATCCCGCCGCTCCATGCTTTCGGAAACGAGCTTGCGGGTGGCGGCGGCGTTGTACAGGCCCGTTAAACCATCCGCCTGGGATCGCTGAATCAGCTCTTCCTTTTCCGCCGCTTCCTCACTGATATCGATCAGCTTGCCGATAATGGAATCTACCCACCCATGGTTGCCGTAAACCAAGGAGTTGACCGCTTTGAATACGCTCTCCCCGGCATCATCCAGGTTCAGCGATATGGTTTCCGTTTGCCCGTCGCGCTCCACCCCGGCCAGCATCCCTTTGAGCGCCAGCGTCAAAGCCGCCTGCGCCTCGGGCGTGTCGCAAAGGCGGGCGCATTTTTCAGATAATTGCAGGCGGCCCTGGGCCGGGAAATATTCGTATAAATATTCGTTGGAAAGGTAGGATAGCTGTTCGTAGCGCTTGTTTTGTGTGCGCAGCTTGCGGTTGACCCGCACATAGAGGGCAATACCGAATAGGAGCAAGCCGATGATCAAGACCGCGGCGATGAACATCTCCATGCCGTAGGTATTCATGATCTTATCCAAGCTCACCCCGCGATCCGCATAGACCATGGCGTCCAGAACCAGCTGCTGCATCCTGTTTTCGCTGATGTTTACGATTGCTTTGTTAATAATCGATAGCAACATCGCATCCCCTTGGGCAAAGCCTGCGCAATACTCGCGAAATTCCTTTGCCTGGGGAATGGTGATGACGTTGTTATAGCCGTTGTGCAAGGTGTAGAAGGTAACGGAATAGGCATTGCCATAGCCGTAATCCGCCTTGCCATGCTCCACCGCGTCCAAGGCTTGTTCCCGGGTATCATAATAGAGCGCGTTTTCTTCTTTGACGCCCTCCGGCAGCGCGCTGCCTTTAACGGCGGCAAAGGTCTTATCCGCCAGATGGTTCGAATCCACGGTGGAATTGAGGAAGATGATCGTTTCGCTTTTTAAATAAGGAACGGATAAAACTATATCCGGCGGGGAATAACGCCTTTCCGCCAGAAATAAAACATCATAATCGCTCGCAAGGGATTCCGCCACAGAGCCATACATCATATATTCAAATTGAAGGCCGGTCATCCCCGCGATCTCCTCGAACACGAGCCTGGCGATCCCCGCCGCCTCGCCATCGGCATCCCGATAGCTGATCGGCGCTACGCCATCCAAAGAGGCCGCCTGGACGACGCCCCTTTGCGCGATATAGGCCATTTCTTCCGGGGTTAAAAAATCGGCGGCGCGCGCGGCTGCGGGCGCAACCCAAATTGCCAATATGCAAATGATTGACAGCGCCGCTTTTAGGCGCGGGTTCTTTTTGCTCACGGGGTGTCTTCATGCTCCTTTTCCGCCTGCAACAGCTTGATATAAAGGGGGGCGATATCCGGGTCGAACTGCGTGCCCGTGTTTCGCTGGAGCTCGGCGATGGCTTCCGCGCGGCTCAGCGCGCTGCGGTAGGCGCGGTCGTTCGTCATGGCGTCAAAGGCATCCGCCACAGCGAGGATGCGGCAGGCGAGGGGGATGGCCGTGCCCGCCAGGCCGCAGGGGTAGCCCCTGCCATCCCAGCGCTCATGATGGGTGAGGATCAGATCGGCCACAGCGGCCAGCTCGGGCGTAGCTTGGGCGATGCGGAAGCCCGTCTCAGGGTGGCGGCGGAGCTCATCCCACTCCGCGTCCGTGAGCGTTCCCGGCTTGGTGAGGATGTTGGGATCGATGCTGACCTTGCCGATATCATGCAGCAGGGCCAAGAGGGATAGCTCGCTCAGCTCCTTGGAGGAAAGCAGCAGCTCGTTGCCGATGGCATGGCAATGCTTCTCAATGCGCTTGGAGTGCTCTTCCGTTTCGTTGCTCTTTTCGTATAAGGTGGCCAAGAGCGTATTGATGATGGCGTTGCGGTAGCTCTTGCCATCCAGCAGCTTTTGGTGGTACATAGAATCCTCGGCCTCGCGCATGATGCCTTCAAAGCTGGCGTCCATCGTTTCCCTGCAGGCGCAGCCCAGCGAAAGGCTCAAATTCAGGCTGCTGTCCCGAATGGGCACCTCCGCCTCCTTGATTTTGCGAAGGATCGCTTCCGCACGCTCTAGGCTTGTGCGGGGCATGAGCACAAGGAATTCATCCCCGCCCCAACGGGACACCACGCCGCCCGGCCTGCAATGCTTCTTAAGCAGCTTGGCCACGCTGCGCAGCAGCGCATCCCCGGCCTTGTGGCCAAATACGTCATTGGTGAGCTTGAGGCCGTTCACGTCCCCCATAATCAGGCAAAGTGGCAAGTTCTCGGGCAATTGCAGCTCCGCCATGATCCTTTCCATATAGCGCCGGTTATAAAGGCCTGTCAAAGCATCGTGGTAGCTCAGGTGCTCGATCTGCTTGTTATGCAGTTTTTCGCGGCTCACATCCCGAAAAACCATCACCACGCCCACGCAGGAGCCATCCTCGCTTTTGATAGGCGCGGCGCTATCGGCAATGGGGATCTTTTTGCCTTTGCGGTTAACTAGCTCCGTATGGTTGGCCAGGCCGATGATGCGGCCCGTTTGCAATACTTTTTGCACCGGGTCCTCAACCGGCAGCTGCGTCCCTTCCTTTTGCAGGATGAAAACCTCCGAGAAGCGCCTGCCCGCGACCGTCTCGCTATCCCAGCCCGTCAGCTCCTCCCCCGCGCTGTTGAGGCTTGTAATCAGGCCCCGGCAATCCGTGGTAACGACGCCGTCCCCGATGGAGCGCAGCGTGGTTTTGAGCAGGTCTTTCTCCCGGATAAGCTCGCTGCGGTAGGCCTCCCGATCCGTTACATCGAAGGTGATGAAGTGAATCAGCAGCTTCTCCCCGCTGTAAATGGGGCAGGAATATACGTCGAACAGCCTGGTTTCCCCGCTTTTAAGGCGGTAAGGGATGGCGGTAAAATAATAGCCGCGCTCGCTGATCTCCGATTGGATATTTTGCTCCAGCTGATCGGGCGGCAAAACGTTAATGTCGCTGATCATCATGCTGCAAAGCTCTGCTTTGGTATAGCCATAAAAGCGGCAGGCGGAAGGGCTGGCATCCACGATATGCCCGGAATGCGGGTCATAAATCAGCTGGATAGCGCTATGCTGGTTGAACAGTGCCTGCAGCCGGCGGTTCAGATCTTCGTTTTCTTCCTGCACTCGCTTGTGCTCTGTGATATCCTTGGCAATCAGCAAAATGTAGCGGATGCCGTGCTTGCCGAATATCGGCACCACTTCCGTTTGCCATATCTGCCGGCTGTCCGCGCGCTCGAATACGCGCTCATAGCTGGCCGGCTGGCCGGAGGTGATGCAGCTGTCGTAAACCCGCAGCGCCTCCTCGCTGGCGCCTTTGCCGAAAATATCATCGAGGCCCTTGCCCTTCGCATCGGCCAGGCCCAAGTTGCGCTGGTGCACGGCATTGGTGCGCACATAGACGTATTTGCCATCTCGGTTCTCCAAAAGGGCGACGGCATTGGTGTTGCTGCTGAAAACGGCGTCCAGCACGCCAAAGCGGTGGTCGATATCCAGCTCCTGCGCAAGAGGATCGGCCTTCTTCCGCTCGGCCTCGCGCAGGACGATGGCAAAATAGATGCGGTCGATGGGGATTACCGAAATCGTGAGGTAGCGCTTGATCACAGGCATCCATTGGGTCATTTCCCGCGTTTGTTTGGCATGCATCGCGTTGGTGTAGAAGGTAAGCCAATACAGCCTTGCATCCTCCTGGCCGGCCAGGAACTCCGTGGCCTTCTTATTCACCAAATCCTCCCGCCGCCAGCATGTGAGCCGCTCAAAGGCGGGGTTTACATCCATGAACATATAATCCACAGGTTCGCTGCCGCCCTCGAACAGCAGCTTGAAATAGCCTACGCCGAACGGCAGAATATCCATTACATTCTGCATGTAATTTTCGCTCATACGCTCCCCCCTGTTCCGCCGCGCAAGCTTGTCTGCTTGGCGCTCGTTTAATCATCGCCGGGCCGGTATGTATGCGTAAAATGATCCGGTATATTTTATGTAAACGAATGAAGCGCTAAGAAGGAGCTTAGCGTGCTCCCTCTCTATCACCATCGTCTTTTGACCCTGTTCAATTAAATACTACAAAATTTCTATACAAAAAACAACAAAAACTTTACGCCCCGGCCTGAATCGCCCGCCGATGCGGCATACGGCTTTGCGCTTCGCGTGTTTTCCCGCCTTTTGTCATTGACTTTTTTCGGCCGGCTGTGATATAATTTATTTCACCAGGACTGGTAACGTTACCGGTAGCGTTACCAAAAGTCTTCCCGATCAAAGTTATTCTAAATTCACGCAGTTCGTTTGCGGGTCGGCACGTAGTGAGGCGTTATGGGTCATCTTACAATCAAGGATATCGCGCGTTTGAGCGGCACCAGCGTGAGCACGGTCTCGCGCGTGCTCAACAACCATGTGGATGTCAGCGAGGCCGCACGCCGCAAGGTGCTTGAGGTGATCGGTTCCAACCACTATGTGCCCAACAATAGCGCCAGGAACCTGGTGATCCGCAAATCCAACGTAATCGCCGTTATCACCCGTGGCCGCGGCAATCCCTTCTTTGCCAGGCTCATCAAAATCATCGAGCCGGAGCTCAACGAGCACGGCTATGAAATGTCCGTCCACCATATCGACACCAGCGATGACGAGCTCAAGGCCGCGGCGCTCCTGGAGCGCGAAAAGCGGCTCAAGGGCATCATCTTCCTGGGCGGCAGGTTCAACTACCGCGCGGACGATATCGCCGCCATCAAGGTACCCTTCGTCTGCTGCTCTTACACCAATGCCTTTGGCGCGCTGGAGGAGGGCAGCTACTCCTCCGTGGCGATCGATGACAAAAAGGCCGCGCGCCAAGCCGTGGAATACCTGCTCCAAAAGGGCCATCAACGCATTGCCGCGCTGATTGAGCACACCGGCGGCGGCTCCATCAGCCAGCTGCGGTATGAGGGCTATGTAGGCGCGCTGCAGGATGCGGGCCTCGCGCTGGATGCTTCGCTCGTGGGCTGCGCTGGCAGCTTCGAGATGGACGATGCCTACGCGGCCGCTTCCAAGCTGATCGCGCAGGCCAAGCCCACGGCGCTCTTCGCCATTTCCGATTTGATGGGCGTGGCGGCCATGAAGGCCGCTGTGGACGCGGGCCTCCGGGTGCCGGGCGACCTTTCTGTTATCGCCATCGACGGCATCGAGTTTTCCAACTACTGCGTGCCCACCCTCACTACCCTGGTGCAGCCCATCGAGGCGCTGGCCATGAAGAGCGTGGAAATCCTGGCCGCCCTAATTGAGAAAAAGGGCCTCAACGGCCACGTGCTGCTGCCCACCTCCCTTCGGCAGGGCGGCTCCGTGCGGCAGCTATAACCAAGATTCCACTTTGCGCGCCCATGCGCAAATATTAATTAAGGAGAGAGGAAAATGAAGAAGATCTTTGCTGTTATTTTGGCGCTTGTGATGGTTGCCGGCCTCGTCGGCTGCCAGTCTACGGCCCCCGCCGAACCCGCCGCCGCCCCCGCCGAACCGGCCGCCGCCCCGGCTGCTCCCGCGGCCCCCGCGGAGGAACCCGCCGCGGCAGGCTCCGTGTACTACCTCAACTTCAAGCCCGAGCAGGATGAGCAATGGCAGGCGCTGGCCAAGGCCTATACCGAGGAGACCGGCGTGCCCGTAACCGTGGTGACAGCCGCCTCCGGCACCTATGAAACCACCCTCATGAGCGAGATGGGTAAATCCGAATCCCCCACGCTCTTCCAGGTAAACGGCCCCGTGGGCCTGGCAAACTGGAAGGATTACTGCTATGACCTTTCCTCCTCCGCCCTCTACGGCGAGCTGACCAGCGACGATTTCGCCCTGATCGACGGCAGCGCGGTATACGGCATCGCCTACGTAATCGAAACCTACGGCATCATCGTCAACACGAAACTCTTGGCCGATGCAGGCCACAGCCTCGACGAGATCAAGGATTTCGCCTCCCTAAAGGCCGTGGTGGAGGATATCACCGCCCGTTCCAAGGAGCTCGGCTTCTCTGCCTTTACCTCCGCAGGTATGGATGGCTCCTCCGACTGGCGCTTCAAGACCCACCTGGCCAACCTGCCCATCTACTATGAGTATAAGGCGGATAACATCGGCTCCACCGCCGCCGTCAAGGGCGCCTTCCTGGATAATTACAAGGCGATTTGGGATCTTTACATCAACAACGCCACCTGCGCGCCCAAAGAGCTTGCCGCCAAGACCGGCAACGACGCGGTATCCGAATTTGTAAACGGCCAGGCCGCGTTCTATCAGAACGGCACTTGGGCTTATGGTGACGTATCCGCCCTAGGCGATGAGAACCTCTACATGCTGCCCATTTACATCGGCGCGGAGGGCGAGCAGGAGCAGGGCCTTTGCACCGGCTCCGAGAACTACTGGTGCGTCAACAAGAACGCCGCAGAAGAGAACATCCAAGCTACCTTGGACTTCCTCTACTGGGTTGTAACCTCCGAAACCGGCACCACCTCCCTGGCGGACGATATGGGCTTTGTGTGCCCCTTCAAGAGCGCCAAGGCTTCGACTAACCCCCTGATCAAGATTGCCGATGAATACATCGCCAAGGGTAAAACCGCCGTTGCCTGGTGCTTCGCCACCATGCCCTCCGAGGAGTGGAAAAACGGCGTAGGCTCCGCGCTTACAGCCTATGCGGCCGGCACCGGCGAATGGGCCGGCGTGGTTACCGCCTTTGTGGATGGCTGGGCCTCCGAATATGCCCTGGCCAATGGCTAAGCGCTTGCGGTAAGGCGGCAAAGCAGTTAAAATGAAAGGGGCGGGCGTGCTGCGCCCGCCCCGCTTTACAACATCCCTTCCCAACAAGCTATCATTCTTACAAATCTTATGAAACCGGGGTAAGCCGTATGGCAAAAACGATCGAAAAATACTGGCCGATCTTCGTGCTGCCAACGCTGGTCGCGTTTATCATCGGCTTTCTGGTGCCTTTTGCGGAGGGCATCTACCTTTCCTTTTGCCGCTTCACCACCGTAAAGGACGCAACCTTTACTGGATTTAACAATTATATCCGCCTCTTTGCGGATGCTTCCTTCCTGCGCTCCTTCGGCTTTACGGCGGTTTTCACCGTGGTCACCACCATCC
>CAZAZI010000005.1:0-21436 GCA_964489575.1 uncultured Oscillospiraceae bacterium
ATGGTTTCCATGGCACCAGCCACTTCTATGTATCCCAGCGGGCCATCGCCAAGCTGGATATGCCCGCCGCTAAGACCCGCGTCATCACCTGCCACCTGGGCAACGGCTCCAGCATTTCGGCGGTGAAGGGCGGCAAGTGCATCGATACCTCCATGGGACTCACCCCTCTTGAGGGCGTGCCCATGGGCACCCGCTGCGGCGATATGGATCCGGCCATCGTCCCCTTCTTAATGGAAAAGCTGGGCCTTGATGGCCCGGGCATGTGCACCTATATGAATAAGAAGAGCGGTGTGCTGGGCATGTCCGGCGTCTCCAGCGATTTCCGCGACCTGGCCACGGCCGCGGCTCAGGGCAACGAGCGGGCGGAACTGGCCCTCAAAACCTTCTCCTATAAGGTCAAGAAATACATCGGCTCCTATGCGGCGGCGCTGGGCGGGGTGGACGCCATCGTCTTTACCGCAGGCGTAGGCGAGAATGACCGCGATGTGCGCGCGCGCATCCTCACGGGCTTGGAGTATCTGGGCGTGGATGTGGACTTCGATTATAACGAAACCTGCCCGCGCGGCGAGGAAGTGGAAATCAGCAAGCCCGAAAGCAAGGTAAAGGTATTCGTAATCCCTACGGACGAAGAAATGGTCATTGCCAAGGATACGGCCAGGCTTGCCGCCAAATAATAAGACAGAAGCTTGCTTGCAGGGCGCGGGGGCTGGAAATTTCGTATTGACAAAACCCCGCCCTGCATATAAAATGAACGATGTCGGATTTTTCGAGGTGCCCGGATGAAATTCTCCATTGCCGCGCAGCTGCGCCAGGCCGGCCTTGCAGGCAGTTACGTTGCGGATGAGGCGCTGCCGCCCCAAACCTACATGGGCAGCGAGGTATCCTTTGCCGCCCCTTTGCATGTAGAGGCCGCATATGTTTACGATGGCGGGGGCTTCACCGTGAAAGGCACTGTCAAGACCGCGCTGCGTTCCTCCTGCGCCCTATGCGCCAAGGCGTTTGACGAGCCCTTTTCATTCGAGTTTGAAGAGCGTTTCGTCAAAGACCCCGGCCCGGAGGACGAAGCCTATCCCGTAGGCAACGAGGAGCTCGATATCACCCGGCCCGTGCTGGATAACCTCTTCCTGAACCTGCCGCTGCAAAGCATATGCAGGCCAGGCTGCAAGGGCCTTTGCCCGGTATGCGGGTGCGATTTGAATTCCGTCCAGTGCGCGTGCCTGCGCGGGGAGGAACCCGAAAGGGAAAATCCTTTTGCCAAGCTCAGCGCCCTGTTGAATCACGATAAGGAGGTGTAAGCATGGCGGTCCCCAAGAGAAAAACGTCCAAGGCCAGGCGCGATGCGCGCAGAGCCAATTGGAAGCTGTCCATTCCCGGTATCGTGGAATGCCCGCAGTGCCACGAGGCGAAGCTCGCCCATCGGGTGTGCAAGAAGTGCGGCTATTACGATGGCAAGCAGGCTATCGAAGTGGAAAAGGCCTAACAGCATAACATCAGGGCTTCCCGCCGCAGGGAAGTCCTTTTGCTATACGGCAAGTTAAGGAAAAGGGAGCCGTTTGCTTCTACGGCGGTTGACGACGACGTAGCGCGCCCAAGATGGCGGTTCCAGGCGCGGGCGGCTAAGCAAAACAACAGGAGGATAGCAAATGACCAGGATCGCGATAGACGTTTTCGGCGGCGATAATGCCCCGGCCGCCACCATCGAAGGCTCCGTGCAGGCGCTCAAAAGCTTTGCCGATATTGAGCTTCTTCTCTTTGGCGACGAGGAAAAGATCGGGCGGGCGCTGTCCGGATTCCCCGACGCGGATCGGGGCCGCATCATCGTCCGCCACGCGCCGCAGGTTATTTCTTTAGAAGAATCCCCCACGGCTGCCATCCGCGGCAAAAAGGATTCTTCCATGGTGCGGGGCCTTGATGCGGTGAAGGCGGGCGAAGCGGCCTGCCTGGTATCCGCCGGCAGCACAGGCGCGCTGCTGGCCGGAGCCACGC
Organism: uncultured Oscillospiraceae bacterium; assembly: GCA_964489575.1. Classification (GTDB taxonomy): domain Bacteria; phylum Bacillota; class Clostridia; order Christensenellales; family CAG-138; genus Pelethousia. The sequence goes on from CAZAZI010000005.1 coordinate 1,987, forward strand.
TCATCGTGCGGCGCATACCGGGTGTAAAGCGGCCCGCCCTGGGCATGGCCATCCCCAATAAGCTGGGCGGCTTTACCTTGCTGATGGACTGCGGAGCCAATACGGATTCCAAGCCCTCCTTTCTGCTGCAATTCGCGGTGATGGCCAGCGCCTACCTCGAAGGGGTGATGGGAGTGAAGGAGCCGCGCATTGGCCTTTTGAACAACGGCGCGGAGGCCGAAAAGGGCAACGCCCTCACCAAAGCGGCCTATCCGCTGCTTGCAGGCGCGCCCATCCGCTTTGCCGGCAACTGTGAGGCGCGAGAAATCCTTTCCGGCGATTTTGACGCGGTGATCTGCGACGGATTTGACGGCAACATCGTACTCAAATATACCGAGGGCCTGGCGGACGCGCTGATAAGCATGCTCAAAACAGAGCTTTTGGCGGATACGCGCAGTAAATTGGGCGCGGCTTTGAGCAAACCGGCCTTCCGCCGCTTCAAAAAGATCATGGATTATACGGAATACGGCGGCGCGCCCCTCTTGGGCGTGGATGGCGGCATCATCAAGGCCCACGGCAGCTCCAACGCCAAGGCTTTCTGCGCTGCCATCGGCCAGGCGCGGCGCTTTGCCGGGGCGGATATACGCGGCGCCATCGCCGCCGCCATGGCCGCTCTGCCTGAGATAGAGGATTGACATCGGGGCCGTATCAGGCTAAACTATCCCTAGTAATCCTGGCAATCATACTTTTTATTGAATAACCGAAAGGCGGTGTAACATGGATTTTGAAAAGATTCGCGATATGATCGCAAAGCAGATGGATATCCCGGCGGAAAGCATTACGGAGGAATCCCGCTTGGGCGAGGATCTTAAAGCCGATTCCCTGGATCTGGTGGAGCTGGTGATGGATCTCGAGCAGGAATATGGGGTGCAAATACCCGAGGAGGCCCTGCCGAATATCAAGACCGTGGGCGATATTGCGACATTCCTCAGCAAATAGGGCCAAGTTAAAACAGTTTGCCCGCATCTTGAACGGATGCGGGCCTTTTCACTTGAAGGGGTGGTGAAGATGGAACTGGAATATATCCGGGGCAGCAGCCTTAGCGCTTTGCAGCAAAAGCTGGGCTATTGCTTTTCGGATCTGCTGCTGTTGGATGCGGCGCTGACGCATACTTCCTATGTCAAGGGGGACGGCAAGGCCCACAAGCACAATGAACGCCTGGAATTCCTGGGCGACGCCGTGCTGGAGCTATGCGTGAGCGAATATTTATACCGCAACTATCCGGAGCTCAACGAGGGCGTAATGACCCGCGCGCGGGCGGCTTCCGTATGCGAAGCGGCCCTGCATAAGGCAGCGCTGGAACTGGGCCTTGGCGAACGCCTGCGCCTAAGCCGGGGCGAGGAGCACTCCGGCGGGCGCTTAAAGCCTTCTATTTTGGCGGACGCCGTAGAGGCCGTGCTGGGGGCCGTTTATCTCGACGGCGGCATGGATGAAGCGCGCGCCTTTGTGCTGCGCCTCACCGAAGCGCAAATCCGGGCGGCCGTGGCCAATGTGGACGCCAAGGATTATAAAACCATGCTGCAGGAGCACGTGCAAAAGCTGCACAAAGGCAACGTAAGCTACGAGCTTTTAGAGGCCAGCGGCCCGGATCACCAAAAAACCTTCACGATGCGGGCGGTCGTGTCCGGCAAGCCCATGGGGGAGGGCAGCGGCGGCTCCAAGCAGGAGGCGGGGCAGGCCGCGGCCCGGGAAACCATGCGCATGCTGCGCATCGGGCCGGAAAAATAAGCCCGCTTGCGGGCAGAGACTTTTTGAGAGGCAGGGTTTCAGAGCATTGCGATTGACAAAGCTGGAAATCAACGGATTCAAATCCTTTGCAAAAAAAACAGAGATCGATATCCCGAGCGGCATCACGGCCATCATCGGCCCCAACGGCAGCGGTAAGAGCAACATTGCGGACGCTGTGCGCTGGGTGCTGGGTGAGCAAAGCGCCAAGGCCCTGCGCGGGGCGAAAATGGAGGACGTGATCTTCAACGGCACGGAATCCCGCAAGCCGCAGGCCTTTTGCGAGGTCGCCCTCACGTTCGACAATTCCGATGGCGAGCTGCCCACGGAATTCACCGAGGTGAGCATTGCCCGCCGGGTTTACAGGAGCGGCGAGAGCGAATACCTCATCAACCGCTCCGCCTGCCGTTTAAAGGATATCCAGGCGCTTTTCCGGGATACGGGGGTGGGCAAGGAGGGCTATTCCATCATCGGCCAAGGCCGGGTGGAGGAGATCCTTTCCAATAAATCGGGGGATCGCAGAGCAGCCTTTGAAGAGGCAGCCGGCGTGATGAAATACCGCGTGCGCAAAGAAGAAGCCGAACGCAAGCTGGAAAACACAAAAAAGAACCTGGTGCGTATACAGGATATTCTAGAGGAACTGGAGACCCAGGTGGGCCCGCTGGAAGCGCAGAGCGCGGATGCGCGGGAATTCCTGCGCCTTCGGGAAGAGCTGCGGGAAATCGAGGTCAACGTATTTTTATATGATTATGACAAGCTCAGCGAGCGCCTCACTTCTCTTGAACAGGCTTTAAACCAATTCGACGAAGAGATTGCCTCGGCTACGACCCTTTCCGAAAAGCTTGGGCAGGATTGCGTAGCCGCCGAGGATAAGGAGCGGCGCTTGAGCAGCGCCATATCGGAGGTGCAGAACAAGCTACTTTCGGCTTCCTCCGGCGCGGAGGCTCACGCGGGTTCCGCCAAGGTGTTGCAGGAGCGCATGGCCAACCTCGTGCGCGAGCGCGAGCGTTTGGAGGCGGACGGGGCCGGACAGGCCAGCCGGGCAGCCGAATTGCGCGTGCAAATCGACGAACTCGCAAAAGAAGCCGAGCAGGCGCAGGCAGCTAAAGCGGAGAGCGGCGCCGCCCTGGCCGAAACCGAAAAGAAGCGCGTGGCCATGCAGGCGGATATCGAAGCGTGGGAAACCGAGGCGGAACGCCAGAAGAACGCCATGATTGAGGCGCTCAACCGCTTGAGCGACGCCAAGAGCCGTATTTCGCGCCTTGAAGCCATCAAGGCAACTCTCCTTGATCGCATCCGCGAAACCGGGGAGCGCGAGGCCGAGGTCAAGGCGGATGGGGAAAAGCTGGCCGAGGAATTCGGGCAGCTTGATGCGCATTATACCCGGCTCAAAAGCGCATACGATGAAAAGCGGGCGGCCAAAACCAAGGCCATCGAGCGGGTGAACGAGCTGCAAAGCGGCGTTAAGGCCGCGCAGGAGGAGCTGCGCCATGTGGAGCAGCAGACCCAGGCCGCCACCAGCCGCGTGAAGGTGCTGGAAGAAATGAAGCGGGCCTACGAGGGCTATTATACCAGCGTGCGCAGCCTTTTGAAGGACGCGGGTAGGGATACGGCCCTGGGCCGCCGCATCGAGGGCGTGGTGGCGGAGCTGATCCGCGTGCCCAAAGAATACGAAGTAGCCATCGAAATGGCCCTGGGCAGCGGCCTGCAAAACATCGTCACCCCCACGGAAGAGGATGCCAAGAAGGTCATCGAGCATCTGCGCAGCCGCCAGTATGGCCGGGCCACCCTTTTGCCAGTTACTATCATGCGCTCCCGCCTATTAAGCGATATCGAGCAGTCTTATTGCCGGGTGGATGGCTGCTTGGGCGTGGCCAGCGATCTGGTGGGTTTTGAGGAGCGCTACCGGGGCATTTTTGAAAACCTGCTGGGCCGCACGGTGCTGGTACGCGACCTGGACGCGGGCATCGCCATCAACAAGCGGGCCAGAGGGGCTTTCCGTATTGCCACGCTGAAAGGGGATATTATAAACCCCGGCGGCTCCATGACCGGCGGCAGCACGCAGAAGCGAGAATTCAGCCTCATCGGCCGCGAGCGGGAGATCGAAGAGCTGCAAAAGGGCCTTGAGAGCCTCAAAAAGCAGGCGGCGGCCAAGACGGCGGAAGTAACGGCGCTTGGCGAAGAAATACTCCGTGCCAACCGCGCGCTCGAGGAAGCTGCCGAGGCCATCCACGCGCAGGACTTGGAAGTTGCCACCCAGCGCGAAAAGGTGGAAGCTCTGCGCCAATATGTGGAAGAGAATAAGCAGCAGCAAGAGCGCGTGGAGCTGGAACGCGCGCAGTTGCGGGATAATATCGAGAATATCGACGAGCAATGCGGGGAGGCGCGGCAGGATCAGAGCAGCCTGGAAGAGGGCCATGTGGCCACGCAAGAGGATATCCGCCGCATGCAGGCGGAGCTCGCCGCCCTGCGGCTGGAATATGAAAAGGTAAACGAGGCCGCCACCGAGGATAAAGTGGCCCTGGTGGCTCGAGAAAAGGAGGCCCAGGCGGCTTATCAGGCCCTGGAGCGCATGCGCCGGGAGGCGGAGGCTCTCGAAAAGCAGGCGGCCGAAGCCCTGCATGCGGCGGAGGAAGGCGCGGCCCAATTCCTGGCCCTGCAAAGCGAGCTTTCGGAGCTTGGCAGCAGCATCGACGTAGAGCGCAAGGATATTGACGGCCTTACGGATCAGCTGCGGGCCATGGAGGAGGAGCGCGCCCAACACCTTATGGCGCTGGATGAGATGCGCGAGCGCCGGGAGAAGAACGCAATCGATCTGGGCGACCTAAGAGAGCGGCGGCATAAATCCGAGCTTAACCAGAGCCGCTCGCAGCTGGAGCTGGCGAATATGCAGGATCGCATATGGAACGACTACGAGCTGACCTATGAAAACGCCCAGCCCCTGCGCCGCAGCATCGCCATCACCGCCAGCCATGTGCGGGTGGACGAATTGAAAAGGGCGATCCGTGCCTTGGGCGACGTCAACGTGAACGCCATCGAGGATTACCGCAATGTAAAGGAACGGTTTGACGCCCTGCGCGCCCAGTATGACGACCTGATCCAGGCCGAGGCGGATTTGCAGGTGTTGATCGCAGACCTGGTGCGCACCATGGAAGTGGAGTTCAAGCGCCAATTCACCCTGATCCAGCAGAATTTCGCCACGGTTTTCGTGGAGCTTTTCGGCGGCGGCAGGGCGGAGCTGGTGCTCAGCGACGAAAAGGATATTCTTAACTGCGAGATTGACATCATCGCCCAGCCCCCCGGCAAAAAGCTACAGCTTTTATCCCTGCTTTCGGGCGGGGAGCGGGCGCTCACGGCCATTGCGCTGCTCTTTGCCATCCTCAAGCTCAAGCCCACGGCATTTTGCATATTGGATGAGATCGAGGCCGCGCTGGATGAGGCCAACGTATCCAACTTTGCGGAATATGTGCGCAATTATTCCCAGAATACCCAGTTTATCCTCATCACCCACCGCAAGGGCAGCATGCAGGTGTGCGATTCGCTCTATGGCGTGGCGATGGAGGAAAAGGGCGTGTCCAAGGTGGTATCCGCCCGCTTTAGCGAGATCGCGTAAAGGGAGCAATGCATTTATGGCGAATTTTTTTGATAAGCTGCGCCAAGGCCTGGCCAAAACCGGCGGCGGCATGCTGGCCGGCATCTTCGCGGGCGATGAGCGCATAGACGGCGATTTCTTTGATGAGCTGGAAGAAGCCCTTATCGTGGCGGACGTGGGCATGGAAACCACAGCCGCCTTGATTGGCCAACTGCGCGAGGCCATTAGCCGGGATAAGCTGCACACACGCAGCGAGGCGCGGCAGGCGCTGGCCGATATCCTATCCGCCGCCATGGAGCCGGAAACGGGCTTTGCGCCCGAGGGCGGCCCGGCGGCCCTACTGATCGTGGGCGTGAACGGCGTGGGCAAAACCACTTCTTTGGGCAAGCTGGCCCATTATTATAAAGCAGCGGGCCGCAGCCCCATGCTGGCCGCCGCGGATACCTTCCGCGCGGCTGCGGCGGAGCAGCTTACCGTTTGGGCAGAGCGCGCGGGCGTACCCATCGTTAAACAGGGCGAGGGAGCGGACCCCGCGGCCGTGGTATTTGACGCGATTTCCTCCTTCAAGGCCCGGGGCCGGGATATCCTGCTGGTGGATACGGCCGGGCGGCTGCACAACAAAAAAAACCTGATGGACGAGCTGGCCAAGATGCGCCGCGTCCTCAGCCGGGAGCTGCCGGATACCCCTTGCGAGGCCCTGCTGGTGCTGGACGCCACCACCGGCCAGAACGCCATCGCCCAGGCCAAGGCATTTGGCGAGGCTACGGGGCTGACGGGGGTAATCCTCACAAAGCTCGATGGCACGGCCAAGGGCGGCGTGGCCCTGGCCGTAAAGGCCCGGCTGGGCGTACCCGTGCGCTTCGTGGGCGTGGGCGAAGGTATTGACGACCTTTTGCCATTTGACGCGGCGGCCTTCGCCAAGGCGCTGCTGAATCTATAAGCAGCCCTACATTTCCCCTGCAAAATAGTGCTTGACATGGCCTCGGATTGGGTTATAATACTATAGGTGTCAAGTAAAATGCCTTTACAGCCCAAGGAGGGATCGGATGCGGGAGCATGTGGAGCTGGGCATGCTGCTCAGCCGCTACGGCGCGCTGCTTACGGAGCGTCAGCGCACGCTGCTGGCCCTCTCTGTGGATGAAGACTTATCCCTTTCCGAGATCGCGGAGCAGGCCGGCATTTCCCGCCAGGCCGTGCTGGACGCCATCAAGCGGGCCGAAAGCCAGCTATATGCCTTCGAAGCGGCCCTGGCGATGGAAAAGCTGACCCGTACCCTGCGCGAAAAGGCCGAAGCCCTCGCCGCCCTGCCAGCCGTGGCAGGGAATGCAGAGGCCCACGCCTTGGCCGGGGAGATATTGGAGATTATAAACGATGGCGTTTGAGGGCCTTTCGACCAAATTGCAAAATGTTTCCAAAAAGCTCACCGGCCGTGGCAAGCTCAACGAAAAAGACGTGAAAGAAGCCATGCGCGAGGTGAAGCTCGCTCTTTTGGAGGCGGACGTCAGCTTTGCCGTGGTCAAAAAGTTCATCGCCGCCGTGACAGAGCGGGCCGTGGGCGCGGAAGTGCTCGAAAGCCTTACGCCGGGCCAGCAGGTGATCAAGATCGTCAACGAAGAGCTGACCAGCCTCATGGGCGGGGCGAACGCAAAGCTGGAATTCGGCTCCAAAAGCCCGGCCGTGGTGCTGCTGTGCGGCCTGCAGGGCGCGGGCAAAACCACGATGGCGGGCAAGCTGGGGGCCTATTTACAAAAGCAATTCGGCAAATTCCCGCTGCTCGTGGCCTGCGATATCTACCGCCCGGCAGCCATCCGCCAACTGCAGGTGGTAGGGGAAAAGCTCAAACTGCCCGTGTTTGAGCGCGGCCAGCAAAACCCCGTGCAAACGGCCAAGGAGGCCGTGGAGTACGCCCGCTCGCACATGCTCGATTTGGTCATCGTGGATACGGCGGGCCGCCTGCACATCGACGAGGCCATGATGGAGGAGATCGCCGCCCTGCGCGACGAATTAAATCCGGCGGAAATCCTTCTTGTTGTAGACGCCATGACCGGCCAGGACGCGGTTAACGTGGCCCAGGCGTTTAATGAAAAGCTGGCCCTTACCGGCGTGATCGTCACCAAGCTCGACGGCGATACCCGCGGCGGCGCTGCCCTCTCTGTGCGGGAGGTTACGGGCAGACCCATCAAATTCTGCGGCACTGGTGAAAAGCTTACGGATATCGAGCCGTTTTATCCGGATCGCATGGCCGGCCGCATCCTGGGCATGGGCGATATGATGACCCTCATCGAAAAGGCGCAGACCGCCTTCGATGAACAAAAGGCCCAGGAGCTCACAAACAAACTGCGCAGCAACGACTTTACGCTGGAAGATTTCATGGCGCAGATGGAGCAGATGAAAACCATGGGCTCCATGCAGGATATCCTGGCCATGATGCCGGGGGCGGCCGCCTCCAAGCTGGGCAATGTGGAGCTTGACGAAAAGCAGACCGAGCGCACCTTGGCCATCATTCGCTCGATGACCCCGCAGGAGCGCCGCAAGCCGGAGCTGATTAACGCCAGCCGCCGCCGCCGCATCGCCGCAGGCAGCGGCAACGCCGTACAGGATGTGAACCGGCTGCTCAACCAATTCGAAGCCACACGCAAGATGATCCGCCAGCTGACAGGCGGCAAGCTCAAAAAGGGCAGGCGCGGCTTCAATCCCTTTGGCTTTTAACAATGGTTTCTGAGGCGAAACGCTTTTGAAATAAATAACTATCCATATTTTCAGGAGGAAACTTACCATGCTTAAGATCAGGCTGCGCCGGATGGGCGCGAAGAAGGCTCCCTTCTACCGCATCGTAGTAGCGGATTCCCGCGCGCCCCGCGATGGCGCTTTTGTGGAGGAGCTCGGCTATTACGACCCCACTAAGAGCCCCATCGAGCTCAACGTCAACAACGAAAAGGCTGCCGAGTGGCTTAAGAGCGGCGCACAGCCCACGGAAACCGTGCGCGCCCTGCTCAAAAAGTCCGGCGCGCTCCAGTAATGGAGCAGGTCAGGGAGCGAACCATGGGAGAGCTAGTTAAATATATTGCTGTGAATCTCGTGGATAAGCCCGAAGAAGTCAAGGTGGAAGTAAAAGAGGGCGAGAATTCCACGGTGATCGAGCTGAGCGTCGCGCCCGAAGATATGGGCAAGGTGATCGGCAAACAGGGCCGCATCGCCAAGGCGATACGCACCGTGGTGCGGGCCGCGTCCGTAAAGGAAAATAAAAAGTACATCGTGGAGATCCTCGGCTAAGGCCGGCTCTCCGCCCTAAGAAAATGATTGGGGATTCGGGGGCCATCGCCCCCGGCGGCTAAATTCCGGCCTCGGCGGCATGTACGCCGAAACGGATGAAAGCCGCAGGCTTTCGCTCCCCACAGGGTTTGCCGGCCGTGCCGCCAGGCACAAGCAAACCCTGCAAACTCAAAAATATGGCGGCTGCCACCTTTTTGAATTATGCAGGAATATTTGCGCATCGGCCTGATTTTGCGGCCTCATGGCGTGCACGGGGCTGTAAAGCTTCAGCCGCTGACCACGGACAACCGGCGCTTCCTTACGCTCAAGGAAGCCTATATCGAGCAAAATGGGGGCTATGCCCCCGTAGAGGCTATGGAGATCAGCGTGCAGCCGGACGTTGTTTTTCTGCGCCTTGCTGGCTGCGACAGCCGCGAGCAGGCGGAGCTGCTGCGGGGCAAATACCTCTGCGTGGATCGTGCCCACGCGGCCAAGCTGCCGGCAGGGCGCTATTTCGTGGCCGACCTGATCGGCTGCGCCGTGGAGGACGGCAACGGCAAAGCCTTGGGCAAGCTGACGGACGTTTTGGAGACCGGCGCAAACGACGTATACGTGATCAAGGGGGAGAAAACGCTCTTGATCCCCGCCTTGAAAAAGCTTTTGCAAGAGGTGGATGTGCAAAACGGGCGCATCGTCCTCAACGCAAAAGTATTGGAGGAGGTGGGCCTTTTTGAGGATTGACATACTGACCCTCTTTCCCGAAATGTTCGAAGGCGTGCTGGGCGGCAGCATGCTGGGCCGGGCGCGGGAGGCCGGCATCCTCGATTGCCGCCTGCATAACATCCGCGATTGGTCGCTCAACAAGCACCACAACGCGGATGATTACCCCTTTGGCGGCGGCGCGGGCATGGTGATGATGGCCCAGCCCATTTGGGATTGCATCGACGAAGTAGACCCAAGTTACGAGGCCCTTCGCATCGCTCTTTTGCCCAGGGGCGAAAGGCTCTGCGTGCCCATGGCTCGGGAGCTTAGCCAAAAGGAGCGCCTGCTGCTCCTTTGCGGCCACTACGAAGGGGTGGATGAGCGGGCGCTTTCCAAGATGGATAAGGAGATCTCCATTGGCGATTATGTGCTCACCGGGGGCGAGTTGCCCGCCATGGTGCTGATCGATTGCCTGAGCCGCTTCATCCCGGGCGTGCTGGGCTGCGAACAATCCGCCCAGGAGGAGAGCTTTTCCGAGGGCCTGCTGGAATACCCGCAATATACCCGCCCTGCACAATACAGGGGCCTAGCCGTGCCGGAAGTCCTTTTGAACGGCAACCACGCGCATATCAACCGCTGGCGGCGGGATATGTCCCTCAAAATGACGCTAGAACGCCGCCCAGAACTCCTGGAAGAGACGCGGCTTGACAAAAAGGACTTAGCGTATTTGGAAAGCCTGAAAAAGACGGAAGATTAGGTGAATTTGTGGTTGCGCTTTGTTAAGCGGCCATGTTATAATGCACTTTGTGACAACGGGCGGTCCAATGCCGGCAAGCGGTACGAACGCCTGGGAGAGAGGAGAAAATTAAAATGTCCGACATCATCCGTGAACTCGAAAAAGAACAGCTCCGCACCGATCTTCCCAAGCTGGAAGTGGGCGATACCGTTCGGGTATTCGTTAAGGTCGTGGAGGGCAGCCGCGAGCGCCTGCAAAATTTTGAAGGCGTGGTCATCAAGATCCAGGGCGGCGGCATCCGCAAATCCTTTACCGTGCGCCGCGTATCCTACGGTGTGGGCGTGGAGCGTACCTTCCCGTACAACAGCCCCCGCGTAGGCCGCATCGAAGTGGTGCGCCATGGTAAAGTGCGCCGGGCCAAGCTGTTCTACCTGCGGGATCGCGTAGGCAAGGCCGCCAAGGTGGTCGAGCGCATCGTGGCGAGCGACAAGAAAAAGTAATCGACCTTTTTGCAAGCAAAACCCCCGGTGCCTGCGGGCATATGGGGGTTTCCTTATATCGGGCCCGCGGGCCCGTGGCAAGCGAAAGGCAAAGGAGCGGCTATGCTGATACAATGGTACCCCGGCCACATGGCCAAAGCCCGGCGCATGCTGGTAGAAAACCTCAAGCTGATCGACGTGGTGGTGGAGATCGTGGACGCACGCGCCCCCATCGCTACCCGCAACCCCGATTTTGACGACCTCTTTGCAGGCAAGAAACGCATCGCCCTGTTGAATAAGAGCGATTTGGCCGATCCTGCCGCGACAAAGGCTTTCATCCGCGCCTTCAAGGAGCAGGGTGTGAAAGCGATGGAGTTCGTGGCCACCAATTCCGCAAAAAAGGCGGCTGCCGTGGAGCTTTTGCAGGGAGCCGTGCAGGAAGAAGTGGATCGGCTTTTACAAAAGGGCGTGCACAAAACGGTGCGGGTCATGGTGGTGGGCATACCCAACGTGGGCAAATCCACCTTCATCAACCGCATCGCCGGTTCGAATCGCGCGCAGGTGGGGGATAAGCCCGGCGTTACCAAGGGCAAGCAATGGGTAAAGGTGGGGCCCTATCTTGAGTTGATGGATACCCCCGGCCTGTTATGGCCCAAGCTGGAGGATGCGCTTTTGGCCAGGCACCTGGCGTTTATCGGCTCCATCAAGGATGATATTATGGATGTGGAGCAACTGGCCGCCCTGCTTTTACAGGAGCTGATGGCCCTTTGCCCGGATGCTCTGACCGCCCGCTATAAGAAGCTGGAGGCGGGCATGGAGCCCCACGCTTTGCTGGAAGGCGTTTGCAAAAGCCGCGGCTTTTTGCTCTCCGGCGGTTTGCCGGATATGGAACGGGGCGCGCGCATCGCCTTGGATGAATTCCGCGCAGGCAAGATCGCCCGTGTCACGTTGGATAAGCCGGGCTATGAAAGGCAGGATGGGGATGGAAAAGAGGCCTAGGCTTAGCGAAGCGGAGCGCCTCTTTGCGCTCTCCAGCCTGGAGCGGGAATATTGGCAGGCCGGCAAATCCGTGGCCGGCGCGGATGAAGCGGGCCGCGGCCCGCTGGCCGGGCCGGTAGTGGCGGCCGTGGTGCTGCTGCCCGCAGAATGCCTCATTGCGCGCGTAAATGATTCTAAAAAGCTCTCGCCCGCCAGGCGGGAGGCGCTATATCCCATCATTATGGAAAAAGCGCTGGCCTATGGGCTGGGCTGGGTATGGCCGCAGCAGATCGACGCGTTGAATATCCGCCGGGCCACCTTCCTGGCCTTCCGGCTGGCCTATGCGGCGCTGCAGACCAAGCCGGATGTTCTCCTCGTGGATGGCCGGGATAAGCTGGATGTAGCGGCTGTGCAGGAGGCCGTCGTCCACGGGGACGCGCGCTGCCATTGCATCGCCGCCGCCTCCATCATCGCCAAGGTGGAGCGGGACCGCTATATGAAAGCGCAGGATTCGCTATATCCGGCCTATGGCTTTGCGCAAAACAAAGGTTACGGAACGGCGGCGCATATCGCGGCCTTGCGGGAAACCGGCCCCTGCCCCTTGCACAGGCGGAGCTTTATCGGCCATTTCACAGGAGAAGGTTGATGGACACGCGCATAAGCAAGGGCCGCCTGGGCGAGGATTTGGCAGCCGCGCATCTCCTGCAGAAGGGCTATGAAATTTTGGCGCGCAACTACCGGGCTTTGGGTTGCGAGGTGGATATTATCGCCCAACAGGCGGATACGCTGGTTTTTGCCGAGGTGAAGGCCCGGCGGGGCTGCGCTTACGGCCTGGGACGGGAGGCCGTGGGCCGGGCGAAGCAGGGGCGCCTCATCCGGGTTGCGCAGGCCTATTTGCAGGCAAACGATTGCTTCGATCGGGCCTGCCGCTTTGATGTTTTAGAGATCGATCTGGCGAGTAGCCGGGTCGAGCATATTGAGGGCGCTTTCACTTTATAAACCGGCGTATAAGTAAACTTTTCATATTTCCGTGTGGTTTGCCTTTCTATGTGGTAAAATAGACCTAATTATGGATAGGTTTGGAACGAGGTCTATGCGCAAACTCAAAGCGGTTTTCTTTGCTTTCATCCTGCTGCTGCTCCCGGCCCTGGCCCTGGCGGACGAGCCTTTGGCCTTGGCTAACGCGGATTTTAGCGAGGTGGGCCTGGCGGATGGCCTGCCTCTTGGCTGGTATGAGGAAAGCTGGCTTAATGGCGAAGGCCAATACGCCATGGAACGGGCGCTGGATGAAGACGGCGGCCCGGCACTTCGTATTGATAATTTTATAGAGAATGACGTGCGACTCTGCCAGCGCATCCCTGTGGATGGGGGTGGGCTCTACCGCCTTTCCTGCGAGGCGCGGCCGGAGAATGTGGCAGGCGGGGCTGGTGTAAATGTATCCGTGGTGGATTCGCTGGCCGCTTCGGAGCCGCTCTTGGGCAGCGGAGATTGGCAAGCCATCTCCCTGATCGGCCAGGCGGACGACAGCCAAAGCGAGCTGGCCGTTTGCATCCGGCTGGGTGGCTACGGCGCGCTTTCATCCGGCACGGCTTATTTTCGCAATTTCCGCGTCGAAAAGCTGGATGCCGCGCCCGCCGGGGCCGAAGTTGCCTATTTCGGCGTGGCCGTAGCTGGTTCCACGCAGGATGCGGGGGCGCATAATGTGAATGAGCTCCACGGGGGCGCGATGGCCGTGGCAACGCTCCTGACGGCCGCGCTGGGCGCTTGGTTCTATAAGGCCTACATCGTGCGGCCCAGAGAGGGTGAGGAGGAGAAGCGCTCTGCGAACGTGCAGATCGGGATGGTCCTCGGCCTCGCCTTTTTGCTGCGCTGTGCGCTCTCGCTGCTTTTTTATGGCCATTCCACGGATATCGCCTGCTTCATGGCCTGGGCCAATGCCCTGGCCGAAAATGGGCCAGGGGCCTTCTATACATCCGGCATGTTTGCCGATTATCCGCCGGGCTATATGTATGCGCTGTGGTTCACGGGCAGCCTGGCGAAGTGGCTTAACCTAAGCTATGGCGGCGCGGGCTATGTGCTTTTGACCAAGATGCCCGCTATCCTCTGCGATTTGGGCGCGGCCTATCTCGTTTTCCGCATGGCGGACAAGCGCTTTGAGCGCCGGGTAGCCCTGGCCCTCTGCTGCGCCGTAGCCTTTAATCCGGCCATGGCCTTCCTCTCGGGCGGCTGGGGCCAGATCGACCAGGTATTGACCCTCCTGCTGGTGCTGGCGCTCCAGCTCTTCCTGGAAAACCGGCTGGAGCTATGCGGTCTCGCATATGGTGTGGCTATCTTGGTCAAGCCGCAGGCGCTAATGGCAGGGCCGCTTTTTGCCGCCGCTTATTTTATCAAAATCAAAGACCAGGGCTGGAAAACCGCCCTGCGTACCCTTTGGGCCGTGCTGCTGGCAGTAGCGGCTATCCTCCTGCTCAGCCTGCCCTTTGGCGGCAGGCAGGGCAACGCGGAGCTTAGCCTCTTCGGTGTGACCTTCCAAGGCCCCTGGGTGCTGCAAAAGCTCCTGGGTACGGCCACGAGCTATCCTTATGCCAGCATCGAGGCCTTTAACCTATTCTCCCTTTTTGGCGGCAACTGGCAGAATGTGGATGCGCCTTTCGTCTTTTCCATCAGCTACGGGCAGTGGGGCACGGCCTGCATCTGCCTAGCGGTGCTGTTTTCGATCTGGATGTACATAAAGGGCCGCAAGGAACGGGGCTGTTTGCCCCTGTGCACGGCCTTTTTGTTGGCCGCCCTCTTTACGCTGGGGCAATATATGCACGAGCGCTATCTCTTTCCGGTGCTGCTGCTGATCCTCCTTAGCTTCATCTGCTATGGGGACCGGCGGCTGTTCCTTTGCTTTGTGTTCTTTACCTGCTCCCTGCTGTTGAATTCCCTGGCCGCTTTCATGGTGGTCAAGGATACGGCCCTGCGGGCAGAGGAATACCTCTTCATCACGCGCTTGGGCTCGGCCCTCACCGTGGCGGCCTTTGCCTATTTTGCCAGGGCCTGCTATGATATTACCGTAAAGCGGCGTACCTCGCCCGCCTTTGAGGGCGATCGGCGCGCTGCGGATATCCGGCCCGGCCTGGCCTTGCAAAAGCAGGAGAAGGAAGCCCGCTTTACCAAGCGGGATCGAATCTGGTGCGGCGCGCTCACGGCTCTCTATGCCCTGGTAGCCCTGCTCAACCTAGGCACGCTGCAAGCCCCGGAAACGGCCTGGCAGGCGGGGAAGGGAGAGGGTGTGGCCCTCCGCCTTGAAAAGGATGTCACGCTTTCCAGCATCCGGGTATTTGGCGGGCTGTATACGGGCACGGCGGAATTCGCGGATGACGAGGGCAATTTCTTTGCCTATACGGAAGACCACGGCGATATGTTCCGCTGGGCAAAGATCGGCGGCGAGGGCTGGGAAACCGGCAAGGTGACCCTGCGGGTGACCGAAGGTTCCGTTTGGTTCAACGAGATCGCCTTTTTCGATGCGGAGGGCAACCAAGTGCCCGTCGTTTCCTGTGAGGCTTTGGCCGATGCGCCGGGCCTGGCGGATGCTGCCCTGCTGATCGACGAACAGGATCAGGCGCCCGCTGCGCCTTCTTACCGCAACGGCATGTATTTCGACGAGCTGTATCATGCCCGCACGGCCTATGAGCACCTGCACGGCCTGGCCCCCTATGAGAATTCCCACCCGCCGCTGGGCAAGGTGTTCATCATGCTGGGCGTGGCCCTCTTTGGTATGAACGCCTTTGGCTGGCGCATCGTGGGCACGCTGTTTGGCATCGCCATGGTGCCCATCCTCTATCTGTTTGCCAAAAGGCTTTTTAAGCGCAGCGATTACGCCCTCCTTTGCGCCGGCTTATTCGCCTTTGATTTCATGCACTTTTCGCAAACGCGCATCGCCACCATCGATGTGTTCGGCGTGTTCTTCATTCTGTTGATGTTCTACTTCATGCATGAATACTACTGCATGAATTTCTTCACGGATGGCCTGGGGGCCACCCTCAAGCCCCTGGCCTGGGCGGGGGTCTTCTTCGGATTGGGCGCTGCCAGCAAGTGGATCTGCATCTATGCGGGCGGCGGCCTGGCGGTGATCCTTTTCACCTCCTTGGGCCAGCGCTATATGGAATACCGCAAGCAGATCCGTAGCGGGGACGTGAAAAAGCGGGCCCAGGTGGCGCGCTTCTGGCGGCAGGCCATGCTGACCCTTCTGTGGTGCTGCCTGTTCTATATATTGGTGCCGGTGTGCATCTATCTGGCGTCCTATCTGCCCTATGTGCTTTCCGAAATGCACTATGACCTTGGGGGCATTTGGGATTTTCAAAAATTCATGTTCGATTACCACAGCAACCTTACGGCTACCCACCCCTACGAATCCCCCTGGTGGCAGTGGCCGCTCAACCTGCGGCCCGTGTGGTATTATGTAGGCTACGATGTAAAGGCCGGCTATGCTTCCACCATTTCCGCCTTTGGCAACCCGGCGGTATGGTGGGCCTGCTCTTTGGGAACATTGATTTTAGCGGTGCGGCTGATATTGGACAACATCCGCCAGGAAAAGGGCATGTTTGTGCTGATGGTGGCGGTTTGCGCCAACTATCTGCCCTGGGTGCTGGTGACCCGCTGCACCTTTGCCTACCACTATTTCGCCACGGTGCCCTTTCTGATTCTGTGCTCCGGCTACCTCTTGCGGGAGGCGGAGGCGCGGCGCCCAGCCATAGCCCCGCTCAAATGGATGTGGCTGGGCGTGAGCATCGCGCTTTTCGCGCTGTTTTACCCGGTGATCTCCGGCCTGGCCGCGCCACAGTGGTATATCCACTGGCTGGAATGGCTGCCCAGCTGGACGTTTTTGGGCTATTGAGGAAGGCTTATGCTGCAAAAGGAGAATTTTTATCAACTGCTGCGCTTTGGCTTGGTGGGCGTGATGAACACCCTGGTGGATTTTGGCGTCTACCAGCTTTTGGTGTGGCTGGGTCTGCATTATGCGCTGGCCCAATGCCTTTCCTATAGCTGCGGCCTTCTCAACAGCTATTTTTTCAACAGCCGCTGGACCTTCCGCCGGGAGAAGAACTATACAAAAAGGGAATTCCTGCGCTTTTTGCTGGTCAACCTATGCTCATTGGCCCTCTCCGTGCTTTTGCTGCGCCTGTGCTATGAGGCGCTGGGCATCGAAAGCAATCTCATCGCCAAAGGCATCGTCACGGTTTTTGTGATGCTGGTCAATTTCATCGCCAACAAGCTTTTCGTATTCAAATAACGCCCGCGGCGCTTCTGATTTCCGCTATCCACAGCCGGCCGGGCGGGGGAGGCAAACTATGCTTGCAAAAATTCATAGCTTTGGCCTAAGCGGCCTGATTGGCTTTGCCGTGGAGGTGGAGGTGGACGTAAGCCCGGGCCTGCCCGCTTACGATACCGTGGGCCTGCCGGATGCGGCCGTACGCGAATCCCGCGAGCGGGTGCGCTCCGCCCTGCGCAACAGCGGCTTTGAGTTTCCCATGCGCCGCCTCACCATCAACCTGGCCCCGGCGGATATGAAAAAAGAAGGCACCCTTTACGACCTGCCCATCGCCTTGGGCATATTGGCTGCCACGGCGCAGATACCGCCGGAATCCGCCGGCACGTATCTTTTCTTAGGCGAGCTGGCCCTGGATGGGGCGGTTCGGGGCATCAACGGCGTGCTGCCCATGCTGATCAGCGCCCGGGAGAGCGGCGTAAAGAAGGTCATCGTGCCTATGGAGAACGCAACCGAGGCCGCCCACATCGGGGATATATCGGCTTATGCCGTAAGCAGCCTGGGCGAAGCCGCCGCCCTTTTGCGCGGCCAGGCGGAGGCTCTGCCCATTGCCCGGGGCGAGTGGAAAGGCGAGGCGGCGGAGGGATATACCGATTTTGCCGATATTAAGGGCCAGCAGGGAGCCAAGCGGGCCGCGGAAATCGCCGCAGCGGGCGGGCACAACCTGCTGTTGGTCGGCACGCCGGGCAGCGGTAAAACCATGCTCGCCAAGGCCATCCCCTCCATTTTGCCGGCGCTCACGTTTGAGGAAGCCCTGGAGATCACGAAAATCCACTCCATTATAGGAAACCTGCGGGGCGCTCACTCCATTGCCCTTAGGCGGCCCTTTCGCTCGCCGCATCATAACGCTTCTACGGCGGCGCTGGTGGGCGGCGGTTCAAAGGCCCTGCCCGGCGAAATCAGCCTGGCGCATTTTGGGGTGCTCTTTTTAGATGAGTTTCCGGAATTCCAAAAGGACGCGCTCGAAGCCCTGCGCCAGCCCATGGAGGATGGCGCGGTCACCATTACAAGGGCGGCCATGCGCGCCAGCTATCCGGCGCAATTCATGCTGGTGGCGGCCATGAACCCCTGCCCCTGCGGCTATTACGGCGGCAGGCAGGATCGATGCCGCTGCACGCCCTCGCAGATCAGCCGCTACCGGGGCCGGGTCTCCGGGCCGATGCTGGATCGCATCGACCTGCATGTGGAAATGACGGAGGTAGGCTACGAGGATATCGCGGGCCGCGCGCCGGGCGAACCCAGCGCCGCCATCAGGGCCCGGGTGGACGCCGCGCGCAACCGTCAGCGCACACGCTACCAGGGCGAGGGCGTCCACTTCAACGCCCAGCTCACGGAAGCGCAGATGCAGCGGTTTTGCCCTCTCGATGATAGGGCCGAGGCCCTTTTAAAGCGGGCCTTTACCGCCCTTGACCTAAGCGCCCGGGCTTACGGCCGGGTGCGCAAGGTGGCACGCACCATTGCCGATGTGGAGGGCAGCGAGGTCATAAGGCCGGAGCACATCGCGGAGGCCGTGCAATATCGGAGTTTAGATCGCAAATACTGGGGAGGATAGGCCATGCGGGAGGAAGAACGCAGATACCGCCTTTGGCTGAGCTTTGTTCTGGGCACGGCCCACGCCCGCATCCAGGCCCTGCTGGATGCCTACGAGGGTGATGGAAAGGCTGTTTTCCGTGAGGCCGCGCTGGGCTGCCTACCCGGTGCGATCCAGCGGGAGTTGGAGGGAAATGCTCTTTTGCACCAGAAGGCCAACGAAGGATATATCGACCAATGCTTAGGATATATGGCCCGCCACGGCATTGAGGCCGTACTGGCGGAGGATGAAAACTACCCCGCGCTCTTGCGCCATATCTACCGCCCGCCCACGGCGCTGTATGTGCGGGGGCGTTTGCCCAAGCGCATCCGGCTGCCCCTGGCGCTGATCGGCTCGCGCAAATGCACGGATTACGGCAGGCAGATGGCCTTGGAACTATCCAAAGAGCTGGTGGAGCAAGGCGTGTGCGTGGTATCGGGCCTCGCTTACGGCGTCGACTGCTTTTGCGCCCAAGGGGCGCTGGCCGCGGTGGGGAGCGATTTCCCCACCATCGCCGTGCTGGGCGGCGGGGTGGATGTGGTTTATCCGGCTGCCAATCAAAAGGAATACGACCAGATCGTGGAGCGGGGGGCCGTGGTTTCCGAGCATTTGCCGGGCACCAAGCCGCTGGCCGCGCATTTCCCCCAGCGCAACCGCATCATCAGCGGCATCAGCCGGGGCGTGGTCGTTATTGAAGCGGCAAAGCAAAGCGGTACCGGCATCACCGTGGATTGCGCCCTCGAGCAGGGGCGTGATGTGTTCGCCCTGCCGGGCAGGCTTACGGATATTACCAGCGAGGGCGCCAACCGCATGATCAGCGAGGGCACGGCCAAGGCTGTGGCCGGCGCCAAAGATATTTTAGAGGAATACGGGGTGGAAATAAAAGCGAAAGCGCCCGCAAAAACGGTGGATGAAAGCGCCCTTTCCTTTGAGCAAACGCTGATCCTTAGGCTGTTGCAGGCCGGGGAGCGCAGCGCCGACGACTTGGCCGAAATGACGGGGTTCTCACCCTCGGTTTTAAATTTCGCCTTGACAGACATGGAATTTTCGGGAATAATTAAGC